>NZ_JAVSCF010000129.1:0-18011 GCF_031932565.1 Streptomyces sp. B1866 | reverse complement strand
AGCGGCGTCCCGGGCGTTGTCCAGCAGGACCAGGACGCGACGGCCGTCGAGGGTGGAGCGGAAGAGCGCGGCGCGTTCGTCCAGGCCGTCGGGGATGGCGGACTCGGCGGTGCCCAGGGCGCGCAGGAAGGCGCCCAGCACGGCCTCCGGTTCGGCGGCCACCGGGTTGGGGCCGGCCCCCTGGAGGTCGACGTAGAGCTGCCCGTCCGGGAACAGGGGCCGGGCGCGGTGGGCGACGTGCACGGCCAGGGTGGTCTTGCCCACTCCGCCGATGCCGGCCATCGCCGAGACGGCCATGACCCGGCCCTCGGCGGTGGCCAGCTGCTCGCCCAGTTCGTTGACGAAGGCCGTGCGGCCGGTGAAGTCCGGGACGGTGGCGGGCAGCTGGGCGGGTCGGACGATGGCGGGTGCCGCCTGCGACCTGGCCTCTACGGGGGCGGCCAGGTCGGCGTCGGCCTGCAGGATGCGCTGCTGGAGCTCGGACAGCTCCGGGCGCGGGTCGACGCCCAGCTCCTCGGCGAGCAGTTTGCGGGTGTCCGCGTACACCGCCAGCGCCTCGGCCTGCCGCCCGCTGCGGTACAGCGCGAGCATCAGCAGCTCCCGCAGCCGCTCGCGCAGCGGGTGCTGGGCGGTCAGCGCGGTCAGCTCGGAGACCGCCTCGGCGTGGAAGCCGGTGCTCAGGTCCAGGTCGAGCCGGGTCTCGATGAGGACCAGGTGCCATTCGCCCAGGCGGTTGCGCTGGCTTTCCGCGTACGGCCCCGGGACGCTGGCCAGCGGCTCGCCGTCCCACAGCTCCAGCGCCTCGACGAGCAGTTCGCGCGCCCGCGTGCGGTCGCCGGACTGCTGGGCCTTCTCCGCCTCGGCGGCCAGCCGCTCGGCCACCTCGGTGTCCAGCGCGCCCACCCCTATCCGGACGGCATACCCTCCGGACTCGCTCACCAGGACGTCCGCGTCGGGGCCGAAGGCCTTGCGCAGCCGTGAGGCGTAGGTGCGCAGCGCCGCGACGGCCGCGTCGGGAGGGTCGTCCCCCCACAGCCCGTCGACGAGCTCCGGTGCGGTCACCGTGCGCCCGCCGCGTAGCAGCAGGGCGGCCAGTAAGGCCTTCTGCTGCGGCGATCCCGTGTTGAGCTGCTCGTCACCCCGCCAGGCCCGGACCGGTCCGAGCAGGGTGAAGCGCAACTGCTGCCCCCGTGCTCGGTCCTTCTCGCCGGTCATGGTCTCCCCCTGCCTGTGCTTGCTGGTCGCACGGGTCAGTCTGCCCTGTCCATGCCCCCTACGTCAGTAGGGGCCTGGCGTCTTCGCCCGTGGCCGAAGTCGTCCGCGGTCAGTCGGCCGCAGGCTTTCCGCCAACCGGATATCGCCTGTCGGCCGTGATGCCCACGGCCGCCCGAAGCGCCCGCGCGCCGGTGCCGCGCGCGCCCCGGGCCGCCCCCGCCCCGCCGTCCCCCACGGCACGGGGCGGGTCCGGCTCGTCGCCATCACTACGACGAGATGCGGAGGGTGCTCTCCACGGTTCCCGCGCAGGAAGTGATAGGGGTTGCGGCGCGAGCGCGGCCGGTCGGCCAACAGGCCAGCTTGCAGGAGCAGTTGACTTCACGTCAANGGCCAGCTTGCAGGAGCAGTTGACTTCACGTCAAGGCGTTAGCCGACCGGTCGGCTAACGCCGGCCCCTCGCCGGACGGCCGGTTCAGCGTCCGTCAGCGCCCGTCGGCGTCGGCCCGCGGCGGTCGTCAGGCCGCCGGCCGTTCGCGGACCGCGCCGGGGTCGGCCGCCGGCACCCTCGCCGCTCGCCGCCCCCCGCCCGCCGGTCACCCGAGCCGTCGCGGTCGCTCCCGCGAACGGTCCCTCAGCGCGCGGTCGCCTGGTCGGCGGTCGTCCCGCGAGCGGTCGGCTTCGCACGCCTGACGGCACGTCGACGGCACGTCACGGGGGCACCGGCGATCGGTCCGACGGGCCGTGGGTACTGCCGGGGCCGCCGGGGCCGCGATCGGACCGGCGGTCGTCCGGGCGGTCGTCCGGCGGTCGCGGCCGTCGGGGCGTCGTCGCGCGGGCGGCCGGTGTCCGCCCACCCGGCCGGACGTCAATCCGTGTCCCGGCCGCCCAGCCATATGGGGTTGGTCAACGCGGCCATCGCTCCCGGCAGGCCGGACGCCCCGCCGTCGGCGGGCGGGTGGCGCACCTCGGCGCGCACGTACGCCGCGTAGGAGGAGGTGGTGCGCCACTCGGCCGCGCCCGTGCCGGACGCGGACAGCATCGTGGCGTACAGCTGGCCCTGGTCGGTGACGAAGCGGACCCCGCAGCCGGGGGCGCCGGAGACCCGCAGCCGCACCGTCACCTCCTCGTCCCCGGCCACCGCCAGCCGCTCGCCGATCCCCGCGTGCTGCCCGCGGCCGCCCACCGCCTCGAAGGAGAGGTCTATCGCCGAGGACTCCGCTATCCAGCTGCGGCCGGCCCGCAAGCCCTCCTGGATCGCCTCCCGCGACAGGTCGTCAGCGAGCACCACGGTCTGCGGCAGGCCGACGACCTGCGGCTCGCGGTGCGCGTCGCTGTTGCCCATGGCCGGCAGCCAGCCCCGGCCGGGGCCGCGCACGGCGGCGACCAGCGTGTTGTCCCACTCGGCGATCGTCATCTCGTCGTCCGCCGTGTACGGCCCGTTCCACACCTCGACCGCGTCGGCCTCGTTGAACCCGAACTTCCAGTTGCACCCGACGCAGGTCGCGTGCGGGTGCGCGGGCACCACCAGGCCGCCCGCGCGCCGGATCTCGCGCGCGTAGCGCCCGAAGGCGTTGTCCCGCGCGCGATAGCGCCAGTCGATGAAGACGCCCGGGTCGACGCCCAGGGCGACCACGTGACCGTTGCGCGTGGTGACCTCCTCACCGGTGAGGATCAGCAGGTCGTCACCCCACAGGCCGTCCCACGCGCGGTGCCCGGAGTGGGTGTTGTGCTCGGTGGTGGTGATGAAGTCCAGGCCGGCCGCGCGGGCGGCGGCGGCCACCTCGGCCGGGGTGCGCTTGCCGTCCGAGTACACCGTGTGCAGGTGGCAGTCGCCGCGGTACCAGGCGCGGCCGCGTCCTTTGGCCCGGTGCGGGGGGTACACCGGAGCGGGCGTCCGGCCGGAGGCGCCGTACCGCACGGTCACCGTGACGTCGTACCGCAGGCCCTCGGGGGCGACGGTGTACGGCCCGAGGACCACGTGCCAGGTGCCCGGGCGCACGGGGCCGGGCACATAGCCGGGCGTCGCCTGCTCGGCGCTGATGGCGAACTCGGTGCGGGCGCCGCCCGACCAGCCTCGGAAGCCGCGCCCGCCCAGGGCCGTGCCGCGCTCGTCGAAGATGCCGATGTCGCACGCGTTGCCCTGGGTACCGGGTGGGACCCGGGGGCTGTCGTAGGTGTACGACACGGCGATTTCGCGGGCGCCGCGCGGCACCTCGACCGGCAGGTAGACGAAGTCCGGCGCGCCGACGGGCAGGTGGCCGGTGACCGTGCGGGTCTCCTCCCGCCCGCCGCCGTCCGCCTGCCCGTCCCGCGCCTGCCCGTCCTGCGCGGCGGCGTCGGGGAAGGTCACCGGGTCGAGCGTCAGCGCTCCCGCCGCGCCCGCCAGGGCCGAGAGCCTGAGCACGTCGCGTCGCCGCATCCCATCCTCCGGGGTCGGTGGTCGCGGTACCGTCCGGCACCCGCGTGCCACCGTTCTACGGCCGGGTGACGAACGCGGAAAGGCCTGTGGATAACCCGGTGTCGGCCAGAAGGCGGTCAGAGGGAGCCCCGCCGCCGCGTCCGCACACCGCCCGACCAGCGAGCCGGCGTCCGGGCGGTGCGCCGCCCCCGCTGACGGCCCGTCCGCGCTCCGGTCGTGCGCCGCCCCCGTTCCCTCGTACGGGTGAGCGGTTTCCCGACCGGACCCGCGGATTCGCGCGCCCGGCCACCCGGGCTGTGTCACCCCTCGCTCTTATGCTCGAAGAATGACCACGAGCGCGCCAGGACCCCGACCGACCGCTCCGACCTCACCCTCCGCCCCGGCCTCCTGTTCCCCCGCCGGCTCCTTCGAGCCCGGCGCGTTCTCCCCGCCGCCGCCCGGCCCGGCCGCGGCCCCGACCGCCTCCGCCATGCGCCGCGCCCTGAAGCGGGCCCGCGACGGCGTGGCGCTCGACGTGGCCGAGGCGGCCGTCCTGCTGCGAGCACGCGGCGACGACCTGGCCGACCTGTGCGCCTCCGCCGCCCGCGTGCGCGACGCCGGTCTGGAGGCGGCGGGCCGCCCCGGCGTCATCACCTACTCCCGCAAGGTCTTCATCCCGCTCACCCGGCTGTGCCGCGACCGCTGCCACTACTGCACCTTTGTGACCGTCCCCGGCGCGCTGCGCCGCGCGGGCCACGACATGTTCCTCTCGCCGGACGAGGTGCTGGCCATCGCCCGCGACGGCGCGGCCCTGGGCTGCAAGGAGGCCCTGTTCACGCTCGGCGACAGGCCCGAGGACCGCTGGCCCGAGGCCCGCGCGTGGCTGGACGCGCGGGGCTACGACGACACCCTCGCCTACGTGCGCGCCATGGCCGTGCGCGTCCTGGAGGAGACCGGCCTGCTGCCGCACCTCAATCCCGGCGTGCTGACCTGGGCCGACTTCCAGCGCCTGAAGCCCGTCGCGCCGTCCATGGGCATGATGCTGGAGACCACCGCGACGCGGCTGTGGAGCGAGCCGGGCGGCCCGCACCACGGGTCGCCCGACAAGGACCCGGCCGTCCGGCTGCGCGTGCTGGAGGACGCCGGCCGGTCCAACGTGCCCTTCACCACCGGCGTCCTCATCGGCATCGGCGAGACGTACGAGGAGCGCGCCGAGTCCCTGTTCGCCCTGCGCCGCGTCGCCCGCGCGTACCACGGCGTCCAGGAGGTCATCGTCCAGAACTTCCGCGCCAAGCCCGGCACCGCGATGCGCGCCGCACCGGACGCGGAGCCCGCCGAGCTGGCCGCCGCGGTGGCCGTGGCCCGGCACGTCCTGGGCCCCTCGGCCCGCGTCCAGGCCCCGCCGAACCTGGTCGACGACCAGTACGCGCTGCTCATCGGCGCGGGCATCGACGACTGGGGCGGGGTGTCCCCGCTGACCCCGGACCACGTCAACCCCGAGCGCCCGTGGCCGCACCTGGACGAGCTGGCCGAGCGCACCGCCGCCTGCGGTTTCACCCTGCGCGAGCGGCTGACGGTCTACCCGGAGTTCCTCCGCCGCGGCGAGCCCTGGCTGGACCCGCGGCTGCTGCCGCACGTCACCGCGCTCGCCGACCCGGACACCGGCCTCGCGCGTGACGGCGTGACGCCCGCCGGCCTGCCCTGGCAGGAGCCGGACGGCGGTCTGGCCGCGGCGGGCGCGGGCTCGGGGCGTACGGACCTGCACCGCACCATCGACACCGAGGGCCGCACGGCCGACCGCCGCGACGACTTCGACGCGGTGTACGGCGACTGGGAGGCGCTGCGCGAGGCGGCCGCGCCCGGCATGGCGCCCGAGCGCGTCGACGCGGACGTGAAGGCCGCCCTGTCCCGCGCCGCCGACGACCCCACCCGGCTGACCGACCCCGAGGCGCTGGCCCTGCTGCACGCCGACGGCCCGGCGCTGGACGCCCTGTGCCGCATCGCCGACGACGTGCGCCGCGCCGCGGTCGGCGACGACGTGACGTACATCGTCACCCGCAACATCAACTTCACCAACGTCTGCTACACCGGCTGCCGCTTCTGCGCCTTCGCCCAGCGCCGCACCGACGCCGACGCCTACACGCTGTCCCTGGAGCAGGTCGCCGACCGGGCCCAGCAGGCGTGGGAGGTGGGCGCGGTGGAGGTGTGCATGCAGGGCGGCATCCACCCCGACCTGCCCGGCACCGCGTACTTCGACCTCGCGCGGGCGGTCAAGGAGCGCGTGCCCGGCATGCACGTGCACGCCTTCTCGCCCATGGAGGTCGCCCATGGCGCGGCACGCGCGGGCCTGTCCATCCGCGAGTGGCTGACGGCCGCGCGCGAGGCGGGCCTGGACACCATCCCCGGCACCGCCGCGGAGATCCTGGACGACGAGGTCCGCTGGGTGCTCACCAAGGGCAAGCTGCCCACCGACACCTGGGTCGAGGTGGTCACCACCGCGCACGAGCTGGGCATCCGCTCCTCGTCCACGATGATGTACGGGCACGTCGACCAGCCCCGGCACTGGCTGGGCCACCTGCGGCTGCTGGCGCGCATCCAGCGGGAGACGGGCGGCTTCACCGAGTTCGTCACCCTGCCGTTCGTGCACACGAACGCGCCGGTCTACCTGGCGGGCATCGCCCGTCCCGGGCCCACCGCCCGTGACAACCGGGCCGTGACCGCCATGGCCCGGCTGCTGCTCCACCCGCACATCGGCAATATCCAGACGAGCTGGGTGAAGCTCGGCACCGACGGCGCGGCCGAAATGCTGCGTTCCGGGGCGAACGACCTGGGCGGCACGCTCATGGAGGAGACCATCTCCCGCATGGCGGGCTCCTCCTACGGCTCGTACCGCTCCGTGCGCGACCTGGTCGCCATCGCCGAGGCCGCGGGCCGTCCCGCGCGGCCCCGTACGACCACCTACGGCGAGGTCCCGGCCGAGCGGCAGGCGGCGGCCCTCGCCTCGGACGGGCACCTGCCCCGGCTGCTGCCGGTGCTGGGGGAGTGAGGGCGCCGCTGGAGACGTGACGAGGGCGTCGCCCGCGCGGGGCCGGTGCGCGCCGCGCGCGGGCCGGGGCGCCGTACGGGTCCCGGAGCGCACCGGCCGGAAGGCTACGGCGCGGGAAACGGGCCGTGCCGACCCCTTCACATTCGCGGCGGATTCCGGCGCGGGCCTTCCAAACCCGGGCGGGTCGTCCATTACAGTGCCCCGGATTGTGTCACTCGCCGTACGCACACGCGGTACGAAGGGAGCGGCCGTGACCGGGACGAGCAGCGCGGCGGCCGGCGTATGGGGCCGGGCCGAACAGCAGGACTACCGTGCGCGGGTGCGCGGCTGCCTGCTCGGCGGCGCGATCGGCGACGCGCTCGGCGCGCCCGTGGAGTTCTCCTCCCTGGGAGACATCCGCGCCGAGCACGGGCCCGAGGGCGTCACCGACCTGGCCCCCGCCTACGGGCGGCGCGGCCGGGTCACCGACGACACCCAGATGACGCTGTTCACCGTGGACGGCCTGATCCGTGCCCAGGTGCGCCGCGACACCGGCGCCTGGCACCCGCCCACCGACCTGCACGCCGCCTACCGCCGCTGGTACGCCACCCAGCGCGACTGGGGCCCGGACGAGCGCAAGGGCGACGACGGCTGGCTCGCCCGCGAGGAGTGGCTGTACGCGCAGCGCGCGCCCGGCCGCGCCTGCCTGAGCGGCCTCGCCGACGCCGCCATGGGCACGCTGGAGACACCGCGCAACCCCGACTCCAAGGGCTGCGGGGCCGTCATGCGCTCCGCGCCCTTCGGCCTGCTGGTGGGCTGGGAGCCGCAGCTGGTCTTCCAGCTGGCCATCGAGTGCGCGGTGCAGACCCACGGCCACCCCACCGGCTACCTGTCGGCGGGCGCCTTCGCGCTCATCGTGCACGGGCTCGCGCGCGGCGAGCCGCTGGACGCGGCCGTCCAGCGGGCCATGGCCCACCTGGCCGCCCAGCCCGGCCACGAGGAGACGGCCGACGCGCTCCGGCAGGCCCTGGGCGCCGTACGGCAGGGCCTGCCGACGGCGGAGCGGGTGGAGATGCTGGGGGAGGGCTGGACCGGCGAGGAGGCACTGGCGATCGGCGTGTACTGCGCGCTGGTCGCCGAGGACGTGCGGCACGGCCTGCTGCTGGCCGTCAACCACGGCGGTGACAGCGACTCCACGGGCGCCATCTGCGGCAACCTGCTGGGCGCGCTGCACGGCGAGACGGCCCTGCCGCCCGCGTGGCTGGCGGAGGTGGAGGGCCGGGGCACGATCCTGGAGCTGGCCGACGACTTCGCGATGGAGATGACGCAGGGCGCGGCCCTGCACGGCCCGGGCGCTTCGTCGCCCGCCTGGCTGGCCCGCTACCCGCGAGCCTAGGCACCGCCGCCCGCCGCCCGCCGCCCGGCGGGTCCGCGCAGCGTGAAGCGTCCCGGTCGAGGTCCGTCGAATTGCGCCGCGTTCGGACGTATTCCGTCGGCCCGTCAGCCGAATTTCAGCCATTTACGGCCCGAATCATCGGGTGAATGGCCGATATTGAACGGCGAAGGGCCCTCCCGGCGCGAACGAATGTCCGGCAGAGAGGGCCCGCGTGCGCTGGCGCGATGGAGCTGTGCGGCTGCGTAGGCTATCAATCGCTGCCGAACACTCCGCGGCTGACATCCGCGACGAAGGCTGCCCACGGCTCCGGCGCGAAACCGAGCGACGGCCCGTGCGGGTCCTTCGAGTCACGCACGGCAACGACGCGCGGGGCGGGGGACGCGACTTCGACGCACGCCCCATTCCCCGCGGAGTACGAGGATTTCCGCCACGCTCTCTGCTTTCCGAGCCGAATTGACATGTTTGCTCCAATTGCCTTCCGGTGATGGGTTGCGCCTCCGTGGAGGGCGATGAAGACGTTACTCGTCAACGCGCTTGCGAAACTGCGGTGTTCACTCGACCGGATGGCATGGCCAAGGGGTGCTTCCGAGCGGGGGGTTGGTCGGTGTACTCTACGACCTTCCAGGTCAGCGCGGTATTTCGGAACCCCCGTCCGCGCCCTCTTCCGCACGCCGAGCGTGCTCCCGCGCAATGTCGGAGATGAACTGCCGACTCTGTTCGACATTCAACGCCTGTGCGCGCAGGTGTTCGTACATCATGCTGTAACTCTGCACATCGGAGAGCTTCTCCAGATACAGATCGCTGGTCACGCCTTCCAGGTAGACCACGCTCGTGTCCGACTCGTCCGAGAACTCCAGAATGGCGAACTGGCCGCTCATCCCGGGATGCGAACCCATGTCGAACGGAAGTGCCTGCACGATCACATGCGGCTCGCGGCTCATGTGCACGAGGTACTCAAGCTGCTCGCTCATCACCCGGTGCCCGCCGACCACGCGCCGCATGGCCGCCTCGTCGACGACGGCCCACAGCCGCAGCGGGGAGAGCGGGTCGGTCACCCGCTCCTGCCGCTTCATCCGGACCTGTACGCGCTGGTCGATCTGGTCGGCCGGCGCCTCCGGCAGCGCGCCCCTGATCACCGCGTCCGCGTACTCCGGGGTCTGCAACAGGCCCGGCAGCACCTGCGGCTCGTAGACCCGCAGCGAGGCCGCGTCGGTCTCGAAGCCGATGTACACGCTGTAGGGGACGTCGGCGAAGGCGTTCCACCAGCCCTGCTGGCGGGAGTCCTTCGCCATTTGCATCAGCGATTCGACGAGCGCCTTGTCCTCGACCCCGTAGGCCCGGCACAGGTCGCGCACGTCGCGCGCGCTGATGCTGCGGCGGCCGTTCTCCAGGCGGCTGATCTTGGACTGCGAGACCATCAGCTCCTCCGCCACCTGCTCGGCCGTCATGCCCTTCTCCTGGCGGAGCCTGCGCAGTTCCTGGCCCAACCGGCGTCGTCTGACGGTGGGGCCGACTGTGGACGTCACGGTAGGTGCACCTCCGGCTCGTACTGCGGTGGCTGCTTTTCAGCAGCCTGCCACCAAGTGTCGGGACCGCGCTGGAAAACGGGCACACAGGGTGCCCGCGCGGCTGCGACGTGTCCCGCGCGCTCCCGCGCGTGAGGGCGCGCCCCACGGCGTACGGGCGGGCGCGGGCACGACGAAGCCACCGGCCGGGCGCGGCAGGCAGGCCGGCCGGTCGGTGACAGGCTCTCAGATTCCGCGCCGGAGCGCGCCCGGCGGGCGGTCGCGGGCTCCGGCCGCGCGGGCGCCCGGCGTCAGCGTCCCGGTGCGCCGGTTCCGGGTGCGCCGGGCCCGGGGCGCGGGCGCGGCCCCGGGCGCGGACATGAGCGCGCGGAGCGGCGGGGCGGCCGTCGTCCGGATCGGCCGTCCCGCCGCTCCGCGCGCTGCTGCGGCTCCCGAACCGGGTCTTGGGGGACTTCGGTGCGGTCGGTGGAGCGGGTGGTGCGGTGGTGCGTGTGGCGAACTGATGGTCGGACCGCTGCCGGTCCTCGGCTCAGCGGGCCCCGACGCGGGCCATGCTCCCGCGGCGGGACGGCTGGGCCGGGACTCCGGCCGCCCGCTCGGCGCCCCGGGTCGCGGGCTGCCGGGCCGGCGCGCGCCGTGGCTGGGCCGCCACGCCGTTTTGCACGTCCATGACAGCGTGCGCCACGAGTCCGCCCATCGGATCGTGCCTGATCAGGTCCCGGAGCCGGGAGCGCGAGGAGCGCCCCTCGTTTCCGGGGTAGAGGTGCTTGCCGAGCCCGACCGCGTGGGCCAGGGCGGCCAGCGCCGCGGTCCGCGGGTCCGGCGGTACGCCGGTGCGGATAGCGCTGTCCAACCGGGCCCTGATCTCCCGGCTGATCGCCGTGTCCGTCGCCTGATAGCGAGTCGTCGGCAGCACCCCGCACATCTGGCCCGGCACGGCGTGCACCATGCCGCACCGCTCCAGGTGCGCGAGATACGTCTGGCGCAGCCCCAGGCGGGGCCCGCCGATCCAGTGGACGGCGCGCACCGGACTGCCGCGACGGCGCAGCAGTTCGAGCGCGGAGTCCAGGGTTGGATCTCCAGTCGGCCGTGCCAGGACCACGGCGATACGATCCCCATCTGGGGCTATCCGTCCGGCCAGAGCCAGCTCCACTAGCTGTGCTCCGGCGAGACCGAGGTCGAGCGACTGCGGCTGCGCCGTGGTGCCCGTGGTCGGGTCCAAGGCGAGCAACAAAAGCTCTTCCGGAATAGTTCTGCGGCTCTTGCCCATCCATGCCTCCCCGCGTGGATGAATGACAGGGTGACCCCTCTCACATTGGTCTGTCGAGAGTGCGTGGGTGATTTGGGTGGGAACCAGTAGGTATGTCTTCCTCGTCTCAGGCCGAAACAGCCCCTTGAGAGCGTCCTGAGAGCTTCCTCGGCGCGCTCTGAGGGCGCTTTTCGGGGAGCGCCGCTGCGCGGAAACGCGCCCGCGGCGCAGGACACTGGTAGGCGACTACGCGGGTTCGCGCGCCATCGGCGGGCGTCCCGCGCACGGTTTTTTCGAGGAGGCATCGGTGGCGGGCGAGTCCCCCGGCAGGTCGGAACAGCGGAAGTCGTCGAGGGGGACGGCGGGCGGCGAACGTGACCCGCGGCTGCCGGCGGCCCGGGACGGCGACGGCGCACCGGCCGCGGCCCCGGTCGCGGACACGCGCGGGCGCGCGGCGGGCGCGCACGAGGACTCCGGGGCCGACGGCGCGGAGGGCGCGGCGGGCCCGGGCGGTACGACCGGGGTCCGCGATGTGGGACGGCTGGACGAGGCGTCCGGCGAGGCCGGACCGCACGGCGGCCAGGACGGCGCGGGCCGCGCGGGCGGTACGGGCCGTGCGGGCGGTACGGGCGGTGCGGGCGGTCCCGCGGGGCCGGCGGGGCGCGGGGGACCGGCGGCGTCCGGAGGTGCGGACGGAGCCCCGGGCGTGGACGGCGCGCCGACGGCCGATCCCGCCCGTGGCGGCGGGCATGTGCCCCTGGAGGGTTCCAGGGGCACTGAGAGGCCCGCTGGGGGTCTCGGGGAGCCCGCTGCCGGGGATTCCACTTCCGGCGGCTCCGGGGCGCTCAGAGGGGCGCCCGGAGGCTCGGGAGAGCCCGTGGACCGGGTGACGGCGGTGTTCCGTTCCGTACGGCAGGACGCAGGACCGGACGCGCGGTCGGACGCGCGGTCGGACGCGGGGCAGGACGTCGGGCAGGGGCGGGACGGGGTGCGGCCGGGGTCCGCGCGCTCATCCGACAGGGGAGATTCGGTCATTCACGCGAGCGAATCCAGCGAAGGTGTGGGATCGGTGCCTGACGACCCGGGGCCGTCCGGTGCCGCAGACGCCGACCGCACCGGACGGGACGCCGCTCCCGGCTCCGACGAGGACAGGCCCGCCGCCCGGCTGGACCAGCGCACGACCGTGCTCGGCGTGCTGCCGCCCAGGCCGCCGAGGGACGGCGGGCCCGCAGCCCCGGACGCGCCCGAGCGGACCGGGGGACTGGATCAGCCCACGGCCGTCTTCGGCACCGCCTGGGCCAGGGCCGCGCACCGGACGGAGTCCGCCGAGGATCAGGCGGAGAACGTCAGGACCGCCGAGAGCGCCGAG
This sequence comes from Streptomyces sp. B1866, assembly GCF_031932565.1. NCBI lineage: Bacteria > Bacillati > Actinomycetota > Actinomycetes > Kitasatosporales > Streptomycetaceae > Streptomyces > Streptomyces sp. B1866. The sequence continues at coordinate 5,833 of NZ_JAVSCF010000129.1, read as the reverse complement.
AGCGCCCAAAGCTCCGAGACCGTCGGGAAAGGCGAGGAAACCGCGCCCGCGGAAGCCGCGGAGTCCGCCGCGAGCCCCGCCGTTCCCTCCGCCCGGCTCACGAAGTCCGCGACGCCCGCCGCGCCCGCGAAGCCGGCGGCAGACGACTCGCCGGACACCGCGCCCCCGGCGCATCCCGCCGCCCCCGCCGCCACCGTCGGCACACAGGACGGTAAGCAGGACGGCAAGCAGGACGAGAAGAACGCCGACGACAAGAGCCAGGGCCGGGACAAGGACACAGGAGAGGAGGAAGAAGAGGACAGGGACGGGAAGGCCGCCGGCACGCCGGCCGGTGATCCCCCGGTCCCCGCCGTGCCTCCCGCTCCCCCCGGTGCCCCCGACGACGGGCGGCCCAGCCGGTTCGTACCGCTGCGCACCGACGACGACCCGCCCGTGCGCAGGGCCGCCGGGGCCGGCCTGCCCGAGTCGGAGCGCACCAGGCAGGAACCGGTGCCGCCCGCGCCGGAGCCCCGCCCCCTCGACCTGCTGGCGCAGCTGACCAACACCCCGCCGCCGCCCGACACGCTGCTGCGCACCACCCTGCGCCGCGTCAAGATCTGGACGCCGGTGGTCGTGCTGCTCGCGGCCGTCTTCTGCGTGGTGCAGACGCTGCGTCCGCTGCCCGACCCGGAGCTGCGGCTGAGTGCCGAGTCCTCCTACTCCTTCGGCGGCCAGCGGCTCGTCATGCCCTGGCCCGGTCAGGGGCAGGCCGCCGCCGAGGTGGAGGGCGTGGGCGACCTCGGGACGTACGGCGCGCAGCAGCCCACGCCGATCGCCAGCGTCACGAAGGTGATGACGGCGTACGTCGTGCTGAAGGACCACCCGCTGAAGGCGGGCCAGAAGGGCCCGGTCATCACCGTCGACGGGCAGGCGGGCAGGGAGGCGGACTCCGAGGACGAGTCGCGGGTGCCGGTGAAGGCCGGGCAGACCTTCACCGAATACCAGATGCTCCAGCTCCTGCTCATCCCCTCGGGGAACAACATCGCGCGCCTGCTCGCCCGGTGGGACGCGGGCACGCAGGACGCGTTCGTCAAGAAGATGAACGCGGCCGCCACCGACCTGGGGATGCGCGACACCACCTACACCGACCCCAGCGGCCTCCAGGCCACCACCCGCAGCACCGCCGTCGACCAGCTGAAACTGGCCGAGGCGGCGATGCGCAGCGCGGTCTTCCGGTCGGTCGTGGCCACACCCAACGTGCAGGTCCCCGGCCTTGAGGACCGCATTTACAACAACAACGACCTGCTGGTGCGCCCGGGCGTCATCGGCATCAAGACCGGGTCGAGCACTCCGGCCGGCGGCGCGCTGATGTGGGCCGCGGTGCGTCAGGTCGACGGCCGTACGCAGCGGATCCTCGGCGTGGTCCTCGGGCAGCACGCCGACGGGATACTGGACCGCAGCCTGAAGCTCGTCCAGGCCAACAGCTACAAGCTCATCACCGCCGTGCAGGACGCCCTCACCTCCGCCGTCGTGGTGAAGAAGGGGGATGTCGTGGGCTATGTGGACGACGGGCTCGGCGGCAGGACCCCGGTGGTGGCGACCCGGGACGTCCGGGCCGTCGGCTGGGGCGGTCTGACGGTGCGGATCCGGCTCACCGACGGCGGCAAGGACGTGCCGCACGAGGCGAAGGCGGGCACGGTCGTCGGCGAGCTGACCGTGGGCGACGACGAGGAGAGCGACGAGGCCAAGGGGGCCGTCAAGGGGGAGGCGGACAAGGACGGCACCGGCGTGCGGGTGCCGGTGGTCCTCGCGGACGACCTGTCCAAGCCGGGCTTCGGGGACAAGCTCACCCACGTCTGACCCCGCGCCGCGGCCGGCCGGGGGCCGGTCCTCCACTCGGCGGAGGACCGGCCCGGGCCCGCCCCGGCGGGCGCGCCACGCCGAAGCCCGCTCCCGTGCCCTGACGGCTTTCGGCGCCCCCGCGCGTGCTAGCGTCGCCAAGGCCCTCCGGCACACCGTGCCGCCCGCGCGGGCGCGTGCCGTGGCGTATTCGGCGTAATGAGAGGGAAAACCGCGACCGGGCTACAGGACGATGGGGGCGTATCTCGGGGGAAAGACGGGGAGAGCCGCAGTGACCACCGTGGATCCGACACGGGCTGACGACAGCGGAGGCCCGAAGGCGGGCGCCGCCGAGCGAATACGCGTACCCGCACAGCGCGGGTCCGGTGCTCCGGGCACCGGGTCGCCGGACGCGGAGGGCCGCGGCGAAGGCCCCCTGTCGCGGCGTCTCCTGCGCCGTGCCGCGCGCGCCGTGCGGCACCCGGTGCCCGCGGCCCTGCTCGTCGCCGCCGTGCTGCACGTGGTGTGGGTGCTGCTGCTGGCCAACAGCGGCGGCGACCTGGCGGCCCAGGACGCGTGGGCGGAGTTCGCCCTCCAGCACCCGGCCTCCGCGTACAACCTCGCCTGGTACGGCGGGATGCACCCCGTCTCGTACAGCGCCATCTCGCCGTATCTGATGGCGGTGCTCGGCGTGCGGACGACGATGATGGTCGCCGGCACGCTGTCGGCGGGCCTGGTGGCGCTGCTGCTGGTGCGCTCGCGCGCGGTGCGGCGGCCGATGTGGGCCGCCCTGTACGGCACGTTCTGCCTGGCGTGCAACGCGGTGTCGGGCCGGGTGACCTTCGGCCTCGGCACGATGTTCGGGCTCGCGGCCGTGGCCGTGGTCTTCGTCTGGCCGGCGCGCTGGCGCACCCGAAGATGGCACCACCGGTTCGGGCGGGCCGCGCTGGCGGGCGTGATGGCGGCGCTGGCGACCATGTCGAGCCCGGTGGCCGGTCTTTTCGTGGGCGTGGTGGCCGCCGCGCTGTGGCTGACCGGGCGCCGTCCGGCCGCGTACGCGCTGGGCCTGCCGCCCGCCGCGGTGGTGGCCCTGTCGGCGTGGCTGTTCCCGTTCTCCGGCAAGCAGCCGATGGACTTCCCGTCGACCATATTGCCGTTCCTTTCGGGCGTCGCCGTGTTCGTCCTCGTACCGCGCCAGTGGCGCACGGTGCGGGTCGGCTCGGCCGTCTACGCACTGGGCGTGGTCCTCGCCTGGGTGATCCCGTCCCAGGTCGGCACGAACATCACCCGGCTGGGCATGATCTTCAGCGGGGTGCTGCTGCTGGCCGCGCTGCCCGAGCGGATCACCTGGCCGCGCGTCCGCCGGATGACCGCCGACGGGGCCCGGTGGGTGCTGGTGGCCGCCTGCGTGCTCGGCACGGTCGTCTGGCAGGGCGTGAAGACGGGCATCGACATCGTCCACACCACGCCCTCGGCGTCCTGGGCGCGCGAGCTGGCGCCGCTGCTCGACGCGCTGGACAAGGTGCAGGCCGACCGGGGCCGGGTCGAGGTGGTCCCGGTGCGCAGCCACCGCGAGTCCTCCGCCCTCGCCCCGTACGTCAATCTCGCGCGCGGCTGGAACCGCCAGCGCGACACCGACCGCAACCCCCTCTTCTACGAGGACGACGAGCTGACCCCGGCCGCGTACCACCGCTGGCTGCGGCGCATGGCCGTGCACTACGTGGTCCTGCCCGCCGACGAGCCGGACCCCGCGGCCAAGAAGGAGGCCCGGCTCATCGCCAAGGGCCTGCCCTACCTGACCGAGAAGTGGTCCGACGCCAACTGGCGGCTGTACGAGGTGGCCGACCCGACGCAGATAGCGGCACCGCCCGCGACCGTGGTGCGCGCGGGCGCCGACGAACTGGTCATCACCGTGCCCGCCGAGGGCCCGGTGCTCATCCGCGTCCCCTACTCGCCCTGGCTGGGCCTGGTGGACGAGGACGGCGACACCGTCAAGGCCCCTGACTCCGACTACGACGGCGGGCCGCCGGTCAACCGCGACGGCTGCCTGACCAAGCAGGTGCAGCCGGCCGAGGAGGGCCAGCCGGAGGACGAGTGGACGGTGCTGCACGCCCCGCACGCCGGTACGTACCGCATCGCGGGCCGCTACCGGCTGCCGCGCGGCACGCCGTGCCCGGACGACATGGTGGCGGCGCCCGGCGGCCCGGCGGGCGGCTGAGTCCGGCGGGCGGCTGACCGGGCGCTGCGCCGGCCCCGCGCGTGGCCGCCTCATAAGAGGGCGCCCGCCCGCGCCGTCGCCCATACCCCGCCCGTACGTCGCTCAGACGCCGCCGAGCGCCCGGACGCCGCCCCGCGGCACGCCCAGCAGTCGCCCAGCAGTCGCCCCGAGGACGACCGGCGTACGACCAGGGCGGCCCGGTGGGCGGCCCTAGGGTGGGCGGCATGTCCCGAGGCACCTTGTGGCGCGGGCCCGGCCGGCCGGACGATGGCGCCATGCCGCCGTCCGCCGCCCACCTTGACGTCACCTCAGTCCTTCACGAGGTGAAGGCGGTGCGCCGCGAGGGCCTGGTCCGGCTCCGGGAGCTGGCCCTGCCCCTGCTGCGCCGCGCGGCCGCCTCCGCGCCCGGCGCGGCGACCGACTCCTGGCCCGTCGAGGTCGAACACCTGTTGCGTACGGCCGTGGCCCGGCTCGGCGGCGGCGACCTCCAGCGGGCCGCCGAGCTGACCCTCGGCCTGCCGCCGGGCATGCGGGACCGGGCGGCCGCGGACCGGCGCAAGCTCGCCGCCGAGGTGTACGGCGTCAGCGTGGAGCGCTTCCGCAAGTTCCAGGAGGACATGGTCCTCGGCCAGGTGGTCGAACAGGTGTGCTGGCTCGCGGGCGGCGGCGCGGCCGCCCGCGCCGGGGCCGTACCGCTGCTCGCCCCGCACCTCCAGCACCGGGTGCTCACCGCCACCCGGGCCGGCCGGCCCGTGCGGGTGACCCTGCACGCCCATCCCGTCGAACTGCTGCGCGACGTGGACGTCGTCGTCTCGCCCACCAACACCCACCTGAGCCTGTCGGAGATATACAAGGCGTCCGTTTCGGCCTGCCTGCGCCGGGCCGCCGCCGTCCGCGACGCGTCGGGCGACGTGGTGGCCGACCCGCTGTACGACGAGCTGCGGGCCTGGCGCGAGCGGCACGGTGCGGCGCGCCGCCCGGTCCACCCCGGGACGGTCGCGCCCACCGGACCCGGCGCGCTCGCCGAGCGGGGCGTGCGCCGGGTCTACCACGCGGCGGTGGCCGTCCCGCGCCCCGGCACCAACGACTACGACGTCGTCGCCCAGGACGTGGCCGACGCCGCCACGCGCGCGCTGGCGCTGATGGCCCGGGAGCGCGACGACTTCACCCCGCCGCTGCGCTCGGTCTGCTTCGCGCTGCTCGGCGCGGGCCGGGGCGGCCTGCCGCCCGAGGTGAGCGCGAGCGCGCTGTGGACGGCCATGGCGGCGGCCGCCGACCCCGGATGGGACCTGCACCTGGTCGTGCGGCGCCCGGTTCTGGCCGATATCGTCGCCGATGTCGTCGTCGGCGCCGGGTCCCAGGGCGCGGCGGCGGACGGCCCGCGCGGCGAGGGGGAAGGCGGTACGTGCGGATGACGGCGCACCACTCGGGAGGCCCGGTCGGCGGGGACGGCCGCGAGGGCGGAGGTGGCGGCCCGTACGGCGCGGACGGCCCGTATGGCGAGGGGGGCCCGTACGGCGACCGGGCCCACGGCGTCGGCGGCGGCCCGTACGACGGCGTGCCGGACCCTCCGGACCCTCCGGCCACCCCGGCCGCCGACGGGCCCGCCGACCCCCTCGCCCCCTTCGCGACGCTGGCCGCCTGCGCCGCCGACTGGGACCGACTCGCGCCCCGGCTGCCCGCCCGCGCGCGCGGTGAGCTGGCCGCGCTGCTGGGCGAGCTGCGCGCCTTACGGGTCCCCGGCGACGACCGTACGGGCGCCGCGAGCCGGGCGGCGCGGGCGGTGCTCGCCGGGCT
>NZ_JAVSCF010000128.1:0-18077 GCF_031932565.1 Streptomyces sp. B1866 | reverse complement strand
CGCGCGATGGGCACCGACGAACTCCACGTCGTCGGCGACTGGCGGCGTGTCTTCCCGGAAGGCCGCGGAGTTTCCGAAGTGAAGGTCAAGGACGTGTACACCGCCGGCACCGCATCCACCGACCCGGCCGCCGCCGGACAGACCGACGAGAACTGACAGGGGGAGGAGACCTCACGTGCCCGAGCGCACCATCGACTTCGGCAAGTACGGCGCCCAAGGCATCAAGGGCTACGCGGCCGTCGCCCGCCAGCTCGACGCCCTCGCCGACTTCATCGCTTCTCCCGTCACCACCCGGCGCGGCCTTATGGCCCGTCTGCACTACCTCACCCGCACCCCCCGCGCCCGCGCCGCCGCCTACGACGCGGGCCTGACCGTCACCGACCGCACCCTGAAGGCATGGCTGGCCGGCACCCGCTACCCCACCCCACACAACCTCGCCCGGATCGACGCCGCCTACCGCACGGTCCGCCGCCACAACGTCGCCCGCTACCTCCTGGCCCGCCTCAACCGCACAGGCCGCGGTACCCGCGTCGAGATCCACCCGCTCAATCAGTCCGGCGTGCACTCTTCCCGCCAGCGGGTCGTGGAATTCCGCACCCTCAACATCCGCCGCTGGGAGGCCATCATCGACGCCTGGTCCACCGGCGACGACCGGTCCCTGGGCGACGCCTGGATCGAGCAGATCGTCGAGCTCGGCTCGCAGTGGGGCCAGTACGAGTACGTCACCAACATCGGCTTCGCCGCCTGAACCGCTGTAGAGGCTTAGATTCGCTGCACGGTCTCATGTGCCGAAGCACGTGCACACCCGTGCACCGGACAACGATCCCGATCCGGACTGGCCGCCTAGATGGAGGAGGGCGGGAGGAGACGGTCCAGAACGGCGTCATGTTCTTGGAACACTACCCTTCCCATGTCGCGCAGTGCACGGGCGAGCTGCAGGTCGATGTCTTCGTCGGTGAGCGGGCCCAGCAGCACTGCGGACGGGTGGGGGCCGGCGTCGTGGAGTGTGGCCAGGTCCATGGCGACGAGCCTGGCGCCGTACAGACGGGTGACGGTGTGTGCGATGCCGAGGCCTGGCCCGTCCATGTCGCCTGCGTACTGCAGTGCTACGCCCTGGTCGACGGCGAGTTGCAGCAGGGCGTGGTCGACGGCGCGCAACTGCCCGCTGGTGCACGCCAGCGGCGTGGTGTGGCCGCGGGCGAGGGCGGATTCGAGGACGGAGGGGTTCTCCACCACGGTGACCGTCTGGGTCGGGTCCAGACGTGGGGGAGTGCGGGTCAAGTCGAACAGGTGCAGCGCGACCGGGGCGACGGCGTCGCGTAGGCGTCGGTCGACCGGTCCGTCGCCGATGGCCTGGACGTGTTGGAGAAGCACGGTGGCGGTGAGCCGGTCAGGTACCACTCCGGACTGCTCGAGCAGGGCGCGGATCCGGTCCGGCCGTGTTGGCTCCACCTGTCCGGTCAGTTCGGCGACCAGTGTGACGAGTCGGCTGCCGGCGAGGGTGTCGAGGTCGAAGAAGTGGGGGTCACCGGCGGTGTCGTGGGCGAGCTTGGGCAGTGAGACCGGCGGGTCGATCGGCAGCCGTGTCGCCACGGCGGCGAGGGCATCGACCAGCTTGCGCACCCCTGTGCCTTCGTCGACGCCGATCCCGGCGGCGCGCATCCGTGCGACCAGCCCCGGACACGCCGGCAGCTGGGCGGCCGCGTACTGCCACATATCCTGGCGTAGCGCCGCCTCGCTCACGCGCTGCCGCGCGCGGTTGATCACCGGCCGTCCCACAGCCTGCTCCACCACAGTCACCAAGTCCTGAGGTTCCAGCCGCAGCACTTGGCACAGTGCTCGCACCGGCACTCGCGCCCCGCGGGCGTCCACCACCACCGCGGAGGTGCCGCGCCGCAGTCGGCCCGCGTCGTCCAGCCACGCCCGCAACGCCGCTACCCCCGCCGGTGGCAGCCCGGTCACCCGCACACTTGCCATTGCTGCAGGATCCGTCCCGGCGCACAGCCGGTCGTGTACGGCGGCCCACAGCGGGGCCAGCGCCTCATCGCCCGCAACCCATTCCCATGTTGTGCCCATCAGTTGGCCATCCCGCCGTCGAAGCCCAGGCCGAGGTCCAGCGTCAGCGGCTGCGCCTCCCCGTGGCCCTGCCACAGCCACGGCACCGTCACGCGGTGCTTTCCGCTGGTGATGACCTGGTGGATGACGACCTGCCCGGCCTCTTTTTTGATCACCGGGGTCATCGAGGGGGCGGTCGCCAGCACGTCGAACTCCCACCGGCGCAGCAGTCCCAGCATCTGCCGAAGGTTCACGTCGTCGAACGCCGCGTCCAGTTCGTCGATCGACAGCAGCCGCGGCCCGCGGTACTCCCCGCTGTACATCGACCACGCGGCTGCCAGGAGGGGCAGCATCGTGGCCAGGCGCCGTTCCCCGGTCGACAGCGTCTCCAGCGGGTTCATGCCGCGCGGCTTGACCTGCTTGAAGCGGTCACCGTCCCCGTCGCTGAACGAGGAGTGTGTCACCGAGATCGTCCACTCGTGCCAGGCCCGGTAGTCGAAGGTGTGCGCGACCCGGTCCGCCCACGTGTCCCCGACGGACTCGTCCATCCGCTGCCGCAGCACGTCATACATCCGCTCGAACATCTCGTCCGAGGGGGGACTGTTCACCAGTTCCACCATGGCTTTCGCGTCCGCGTCCTTGCGTACCGACCACTCGACCTTGACGCCCACCCGGGCCACCCCGGTACGCACGTCCGCCAGGGTCTGGCCGATCTGCTGCACCAGTTGCTGCGCGAGATCCTGGCGGACCTGAACGTCGCGCTGCAGCTGAGCGAACATGCTGGTCTTGATGGCCTTCTTGATGTCGGCGCGCAGGTCTTGCTCCAACTGGGCGACTGCCGCGCGCAGTGCCTCCACCGCTGCGCGCAGGTCCTGGCCGCGAGCGGCGGCCGGGTCGGCGACCTCGGCACGCTGCCAACCGGTGCCCGATATGTTGGTGAGGATGACCTGGCGGTTGAACCGGGCCAGTGCGCTGTTGGCGGTGCGGGCGGCGCCCTCGAGGNGGCGGTTGAACCGGGCCAGTGCGCTGTTGGCGGTGCGGGCGGCGCCCTCGAGGGTCTTCAGTGCAGCGTCCCGGGCCCGGGACGCTGCGGCGAGCCGGTCCGCCCCCGCTCCCGCGCCTGGCCCGGTGGGGCGGTCGGCCAGCAGGTGCCTGGCCCAGGCCAGTCCTGCGGTCAGGTTCGCGGGCCGACCCTCCGGCCCGGTGGAGATGTCCTCGCCGACCAGGGCCAGGCCCTCGTCGACGAGCCGGCCCAACCGGGTAAGGCAGATATCGCGGTGCTCCTCGGCCGCCTGGCGCAGCGGTGCGACCTCATCCAGCCGCGCCCGGGCCGACGCCGCGTCGGCAGCAGCCTCTTCCTTGGCGCGCTGCAGCTCCTCCACCCGTGCCCGGGCGCGGTCGAGTGCACCGGTGACCTCCTGCAGTGAGGCGCGCAGCTCCTCGTACTCGGCGCCGTGCAGGCGCCGCATCTCCTCGACAGCCGCCTTCTCGCGCCCCGCGTCCACGGCGGTTTGCTCTGCCTCCCGAGCGGCGTCGTCCGCCAGGGTCCGCCAACGTTCGGCGGTTGCCGCGTCCTGGCGTGCCCGTCCCGCGAGGTCGATCACCCGCCCTGCGGCGCCCCGCCAGGCCTCGACCTGCCGGAACATCAAGGTGGTGTCCTCGCGGTGGGCGCCGGCCGCCTTCGGATCCGTGGGCAGCACGGTGCCGCCGCCCGCGTCGGCTGCCCGGTTCAGCGCCCGCAGCGCTTGGCGCACGGCCTCGCCGGCCCGGCGGTGCCGCTCGCGTGCGTCGGCCGTGCGCCTGATGGAGTGCTGCAGCTGCTCGGTCGCGTCGTCCTCCTGCTGCTGGGTCGAGAGGACCTGATCCGGCGACGGGAAACCGGCCTGCTCGGCATCGGCGTGGGCCTGGGCTTCCTTCGCCTGCTCCCACCTGGCGTGGCTGGCGGCTGCGGTCCCGGCCGTCTCCCGTGCAACACCTTCAGCCGTCCGGGCTGCGGCCAGTGCCGCGGCCGCCACCTGTTCGGTGTGCCGTGCCTCCTGGGCTAGCATCTCCAGCGCGCTGCGGCGCCGCGCGGCAGCCGCCTCCAGGGCGTGCAGTGCCTGCGCCAGCCCGCGTTCGGCCAGGTGGATGTCCTGAGCGGACCGGTTGCGGGTCTCCTGCAGCGACCGGAGAAGGCCCTGCCACCTCTCGCTGGCCTGCTCCCACCCGGCGGGGGAGGGGAACCGGTCCCGCTCCATCGCGGCAGCGTTCACCCGGGCGCGAGCGCGCGCGGCTTCCTCGCGTGCCCGGTGCAATGCCCCCTGTGCCTGGTCGAGTTGCTGCTCCAGGTCGGCTACGTGCCGGAGCCGGGCGCGTTCGCGGGCACTTCGCCCGATGAACCGCGCCTGGTAGTCGGCCGGTGCGACCGCGGTCGCCACCGCGATCGTGACCTGATCGCCCGCCGACGGGTCCAGGGGAATCGACCGCAGCAGCTGGTGGACCCGCTCGGGGGCGATCCGGCCCTGCGCATCGGGCCGGAGTACGTCCGCCAGGCTCGCCCCCGACGCCGCCGCAGCTCCAGGCCGCAGGGTCACATCCCCTGCCACCGCCTGCCCGTCGGCACGCACCAGTGCGTCCAGCAGTCCACTGACCAGCAGAGCACCCTCGAGGCGATCTCTGGCCTCGTCCGTCAGGTGTCCGGCGAAGTCCACTAGCGCCCACAACGGGGTGCCGTCCATGACCTTGCGGCTGCGCCACAGCGGTGCAGGTGGCACCGGCGCCGCCTGCTGGGCCCGCTCCAGCTGCTGCTCCAGGTCACGGACCGTTTCCTGCGCGAATCCCGCCGCCTGGTCGGCGGCGTCCACCACACGCTGGAGCCGCCCGGCGGCTGCTGCGTGCGCCCGCTCCAGGGACACCTGGATCTGCGCGACTGTCTGCGCGGCGTCGCTCGTGGCCCCGTCTCCGGCCGGCTCCGGCACCATGCCGACGTCGATCAGTACCGCGTCACGCCGCCACATGCCGACCAGGCCCTGCCACTGCTCCCAGGCCGCTACGGCCGTCGATCCGGCCCCGTCCGCTGCCTCCTGAGCCTGCGCGACGGCGGCCTCCGCCTGTGCGACCTGCCGCAGGTGCGTCTCCTGGTGCTGCTCCCGGGCCTCCTCCCCGGCCGCGTCCTGCTCCCGGGCCTCCTCCTGCGCCCCGTGCAACGCCTGCGAGGCGTGCTCGGCCGCGCCGCGTTCCTGCTCCCACAGCGTGCGTGCCTGCTCGCATGCTTCGGCCGCCTGTTCGGCCACCGCACGGTCCGCAGCTGTCTGCCGGTGGTGCCCTGCCGCGTCGATCCTCGCCCGCGCCTCGCCCGCGGCCTGAGCGAGTCCGGCTGTCAGCTTCCCGACGGGCAACCGCTCCCCGTCGCCGCGACCGTCCCGCACGAGCAGCTCGAGGGCGGGACCGCGCAACTCCACTGCCGTGTCTGCCCACTGGCGCATCTCTTCCAGCAGCGTGTCCTCGGCCCGCGCCCGCGTCCTGCTCGTCTGCTCGGCCGTGGCCCGGTCCGTTTCCTCGACCCCTTCGGCCTCGCGTAGATCGGCTGCCGCCGCGACTTCCATTCCCTGCGCCGTCGCATGGTCTCCGAGCGCGGCTTCTACCTTCCGCATCTGGGAGATCCGGGTGTCCACCCACGCCAGCGGTGCCGCGCACGCCTCGTCGACCACGCCTGCGGCCACTGCCGCGGCCTCGGCCGCCACCAGCCGCTCGTCGAGGGTGAGCAGTCCCTCCAAGGCCGCATCCGCGCCCAGCCGGCCCCCCACCACCCGCAAGGGCCCAGACACCGCCGACACGGCGCCCTGCGCCGACCGGACGCCATCCGCCGACTCCCGGGCGGCGCCCTCAGCCCGGGAAGCCTCGCCACCGACCTCATCCGACCGTTTGGCCGCCGTGCGGGCGGCAACGGCCAGTTCGACCGCCCGCTGCTCACGCTGCGGAAGGACCGCGCCCGCGTGCCCACGCAGCTCCTCCTCCGCCGCGTTCTTCCGCCCCTCCAACTCCCCGATCTCGGCCCGCGTCCCGGCCAGCAGCTCCACGGCCTCGGCTTCCCGCACCCCGGCCTGCTGCGCCTCCTCACTCGCCTGGCGCTCCCGCCTGGTCTGAGCGTCGAACCCGGTGTTCGCCGCGATCAGCGAGGCGGCCTCGACCACCGCCACCGCCTCCACATACCGGCGATACGCCCGTTCCGCGCCCTGCAGCAGCTTCTCTTCTGCCCGGGCACGCTCCAACTGGTCCTCGAGCTCAGAGATCCGCTCCATCGCCTGAGCGATCACCGTCAGCCGCTCACCGTCCAGCGCAGGCAACGCGCTGGACAGCAACCGGCCCATCTCCGCCGCGGAGATCGCCTCCGCCGTACGCACACTGCGCAGGCTGCGCAGCACCCCCACCAGCGCGTCGAACTGCACCTCGTCCAGCGGCGCGAACAACTCCTCGCGCACCACCCGCCGGTAGTCGTGCTCGTCCCCGACCACCCGCAGATGCTCCGACAACCGAGCCCGGTTCGACGCCGCGGACGAAGCGCTGGAGGTGAAGGCCTGCCCCTGACAGGCAGCCAACTGCGCTGCAAGGTCACCGATCCGCACCGGCTCCCGGTCCACCTGCAGCCGCAAGCTCTCCCCGACCCGCCCCCGCGCCAGGAAGAACACCCGGTGCACCGCCTTGCCCACTGCCCTCAGCCACAACCCGGTCGTCACGTACTCCACAGCCCCGCCATCGGCGCGCCGACCGTACTCCAGCCACCACACCCCCGTGCGGTCCTGCTGCTCGTCCCGGTCGGTGTGCCGGCTCAGCAACGTCCCCGCCGCCTTCCCCGACACCGACAAGGCGGTCTGCGACACATCCGCGTCCAGCAGCACCGTGACCAGCATCGACGCCGACAAGGACTTCCCCGACCCGTTCGGCCCCGCGAGTGTCAGCCACCCATTGCCGAACAGCAGCTCCTCCTCTGCCCAGGCCCAGGAGTTCACCACCCCGGCCCGCGTGGGCTGCCACCGGCCCTCCGCGACCGGCACCCCCAGCCCGACGTCACCGGCCCCGACGGGCCCGTTTCCGGCGATCCTCACATGTCCCCCTCACCCGTCTCGGCGCCAAACGCCCTACCGGGCTCCGGCCCCGCCGCGCCGCGGGCGGCGTGCGCCACCCGCACCCGCCACAGGTGCACTCCCGGCGTCGCCTGCCACTGCTCCGTCTCACCCACCACCGGCACCAGCAGCCGCGCGGCCGTCAGCTCACCGATCGCTGCCCGCGCCAGCGCGGGAAGCTGCGCCTTGTGACCGGCCGCCCAGTTCGGCATCACTGCCCGTACCTCCTCCAGCAGCCCCACCACGTCGCCCACCTGTACCACCGAACCGGCCCGGTCCCGCTCGGACAGATGAGCCAGCAGCGCCAGCGCGGCTTGCCGCTCCATCCGCCGCCCGTTGGGGAAGTCCATCGCGGTTCCGAGCCCACTGGGATCGGTGACCTCCCACCAGTCCCGGCGCACTGTCACCCCGAGCCCCAAGTCGGCCAATAGCGCCAGCCCCCGCTCCCTGCCGGCAAGCGTGTGCAGATACGCCGTCCCCGGTGTCTGCTCGTCGAAAGGATCCACGCCCGGGTCGTCCACCAGCCGCCGCAGCGCCTGTAGCCGCCGTTCCTCCACCGACGCCGCCTGGTCCGGCTCCGGTCCTGCCGGGTCGAGCAACGAAGCGGTCGACAACGCCGCCGCGTGCTCCTGCGGGGGCAGCGCGTCCAAGCCGAGCAGCGCGGGGGACAGCGACGAGAACCGCGCCGCCAACCGGTCCCTCGAAGCCGTCACCACAAGGTCAGCGTCCTCGTCCACCACGACGCGCTCCAGGTCGGAGTCCGCCTCCACCGATCCCTCGGCCTCCAACACCTGCAACGCGTCCACCAGATTCTGCCGGTGCCAGCGGGCCTCCTGCTTCGACGTCCCCTCCCCGGCCACCCACTGCACCCGCGGCAGCCCACCCGAGGCGGCCTCCTCCGCGCATACCTGCGCGAGCGCCTGCATCAACTCCCGCACGCTCAACCGCGGACGCCGCCACAACTGCTCACACACCAGACACACCAGCACCAGCGCCTCCTGCGACAGCAGCACCGGACGACCCCCGCCGCGGACCACCGAAGGCCCCCGGTCACCAGGGACATCCACACGCCGCTTGTGTAGCCGGACCAGCTGCGCCACCTCCAGCACCTCGAACGTCCAGCCCAGCTCCGACCGGAACAGCCCCGCCAGCGCGGCCTGCCCCTTCACAGCTGCCCGGTACAGATCCGGCTCTGCCTCGGCCCGAAGCCGTCCTCGATCCACCAGCATCCGGGCCGCATCCCGCAGATCGGCCTCCAGCACCTCGCCGCTCATGCCACCCCCCGCACGATCGCTTCGTCGGCCCGCTCGCTCGCATCGACACGGATACGCAGATCCGGGCCGGTCAGCACCCCTTCGGCCAACTCCACCCGGGCCTGCCGGTCCGCCACTCCCGGCCGTACCCGCACCACGACGTTGGCTCCTTCGGCCACCGCAGACCCGAACCCCAGCACAGGGTCGAACTCCTGCAGCGCCGCCTCCACCGCCCGCAGCAAGATCACCGAAGCATCCGCGGCCAACCCCGCGAAATGCTCCAGCCCCACCTCTCCAGGCGTCACCAGCACCCGGGCAAACCGGCGGCGCAGCTGCGCCTCCTCGCGTGCCCGCGCCAGCGCATCCTCCCGGTCCACAGTGGTGTCCGCCAATTTCCGGGGCCTGCCCCCAGGCCTTCCCACCCGCTCATGCTCACGCAGCGTCACCTCTATGCGGTGCACCGTGAGCCCGGCTGCCGCCACCGTCGCATGCGCCACGTCCTCCTCGGCTGGCCCGACCTGCGCGTGCCACGCCGGCCAGTCCCCGAACGCCGCCCCGTACACACGCCGCGCCTGCTCCTCGCCGCCCTGCCGGTGCAAGCTACGCGCCACAGAGCGGAAGTCAGCCCCCAGATCCGCCCCCCGCCTCCTGGCCGCATACCGCCGGTCGATCGCGATCAGGAGCGTGTGCACAGCACCGGTCGCCGAAGCGATCAACCGGTAAACCGTCCCGTCAGGCGTGAACCACGCCTCCAAGTCGGCCAAGCGACGCATCCGCTCGTCCACCCAGTGCTGCTGCTCGGCCGGATCCACCAGCCCCGCGTGCGCGGCCGCGGTTTCCACGACCGGACCGTGGCCCACCTCCCGCAACGCAGCCAGCGCGTCCCCCACCCGCCGCAGCGCCCGCCCGTACTCCCGCGGGAACTGCCGCAGCGCCTCGAGCACCCGGTCCCGGTTCTTGCCGAACACGTCGTCGTCAGTGACATCGGACTGGACCATCTGCGCCAGTGCACCGTAGAAGTCGGCCGTCACGCGTTGGAGTTCGTCGATCCGGGTCCGCACATCATCGAGATCACCCGTCAGCAGCCCAGGATCACTCTTGAAATGCTCCAGCATCCGGCGGACCGTCTGCTCGACACCGTCCAGCAGCCGGCTCGGCAGCTGCAGTGCACGACGGGAGTCCAGCACCGCTGCCCGTACGGCGGCTACCAGCGCCCGGCCCCGCAGCGTCAACGCCCAGGCCTCCTGCCGCGAGATCACCCCGCGATAGTTGCGCACCGGTGCCGCATAGTCCCTGAACGGCTTGGCGAGCTCCCACCTGGCCAGTTGCTCAAGCGACGACAGCAACTGCTCCTCGGCCAGCCCATCGTGGTAACCCACGGTGCGCAGTTGCTCGAGTATCTGAGCCGGTGTCCACATCGGGCCGCGGGTAGACAATTCCTCCAACGCAGCCAACAGGGCCGTATAGCGTTCCCGCACCAGATCCTCGGGCAGAGCGAACACAGTCCAGTCGCTGGACAGAACACTCCGCCACCACTGTCGCGATTGATCCATACCGCCCCTCGCCTCGTCCGCTCCCCACGCGTACAGGGCTTCCCAGTCTGAAGGACACCACTGACAGATCTCCCACGAACCGGAATAACAACCGTGCTCCACGAGACGCAAAGCACCACCCACCAGCACTTTGCCGTCGGCGGCCTACCGAGGTGTAGCAGGAGCCCTGCTTCTGCTACACCGCCCTCTGTTCCGAGTTGCGCCGCGATATCACACCACGCCGTG
The DNA here is from genome assembly GCF_031932565.1 of Streptomyces sp. B1866. Lineage (NCBI taxonomy): Bacteria > Bacillati > Actinomycetota > Actinomycetes > Kitasatosporales > Streptomycetaceae > Streptomyces > Streptomyces sp. B1866. The sequence goes on along the minus strand of NZ_JAVSCF010000128.1, from coordinate 7,889 downwards.
TCCAGCCGAAGCCCCCGGCGCCAATCACCTGCTGGCGGTGGCACCGAGCCTGGTGATCGGCAAGTGGGCAGCGGCAGTCCGTGCGGACGCCCGCGGCGAGCCGCTGACGGCCCTCCCCTCTTCGACCCTGGCAAACATCCGCAGCCCGCCGACATGGGGAGCGGTGCGCGTAGGCGCACGGGGGAGTACTCGGCGCACTGGCACCGTGTCTGTCCTTCCCCCTGAAGGCACTGTCAGTTGGCGGGGCTTCCCGCGGGGTGGCATCGGCGGGCCTTGCGCCCTGACCCGCACGGGCAGGGCGCGTTCCTGGCGACGCTGCGTCCGGGGCCGTCTGGCACCTGAGGCCGGCTGTGGCTGACCATGCCCTGCCCGCGGCTGCGCCAGCGTTGCAGCGGAACGGGAAAGCTCCCGGCACGTTCGAGCACCCACGGGCCGACCGCGCTGAAAGCCTCGCCCTGCGAAGCAGCGGAGAACTCGCGGATCTCCTGCTCGGTCCCCTTCAACAGCAGTCCGGCAACGGTGGGGTAGCTCTTGCCCCGGAAGGCCTTCAGCCCCTGCAGTTTGAAGATGTCCCTGGCGAAGGCCGCCCCCGCAGCGAGTGCCGCGCCCGTGACCACATCTCCCTCGCCCCCGTCGTCGATCCGGTTGAGCAGCCGCACGAGCACGTTTTCCCAGTTGCTGACGGGCAGCTCCTGTTCACGCGCCAAGGCCTCGGCGAACCGTTCTCGGATCTCGCCGGCCTTGCGGTAGGAGAACTCATCCGCCTGGCCACGGTGCTCGAAGTGCAGCGTGTAGACGCCGGGCTGCAGTCCCGACTCATGGGCGAACACCGCGTGGGTCGATTCGAATCCTGCGAACCGCACCACGGCATCGCGCACCATGCCTTTGCGGGCCTCGTCTCCCAGCCGTGAGCGAGGCGAGAACAGATACGGGCATACCTGTGCCGCATACAGTGCGCAGACCTCGTGCACCGGTGCCTCGCCGCTGATGACCGTCGCAGGCAGCGGTTCCTCCGGGAAGAGCATCTGCCAGCGCAGTTCGTCATCAAAGGGCAGCCCGCACACCGCACACCAGTCGAACGCGGCCAAGGCCAGCTTCCGCCGCTCGCTGATGGATCCGAAGTCCACCTTCTGCGGGCCGCGGTCCACCGTTGCGATCACCGGATAGCCGCGACGATCGACCGCCAGATGCTTCATCCTGCGCGGCAGGTCGACGATGTCCTGCGGTGCATGCGTCACTTCCAACCCCCTACAACCGGCGCCAGCGCATGTGCGACGCCACCCCTGGAACCGAAGGAAATCATGCACGGCAGCAAGTGGACACGTCGGAGGGCGGCGTACGAGTACCAAGCCCGTCGGCACGCTTCATCGCACCGGCGAAGTTCAGCCACCACTCCCGGTATCCCTGCCATGGTCTTCGTACGCTCCGTTACGATGAGCGGCACGATTGGTGGCACGTGACACGGACAGGCCCAGAATGGGCCTGCCCTGCCCCGGGCCAGGTGATGTCGCACAGACGTACGCCACGGGACGGGGCTGGCTCCGCTCCGGACTGGGTCTGGCGAGACGGCGTCCGGCCTACGGGGGTGCGGGCGGGATGCGTGGGGTGGGCAGTGCGGACCGACTTCGGGGACCTCGTCGTGGACCAGGCCATCGTCCACGTAGTGCCCAGGCGCGCTCAAGGCGAGGAGCTCTTTCCACTCCAGCTCAGCCAGACGTTCTGCCGCCTGGACGAAGACGTGCGCTACGAACTCCAGGGCAAACTGCGTGAAGTCTTCGCCCGTCTGGGGCGTGAGGTCATTGAGGACCCGGAACTCAAGTCCCCCCTGCCCGACGCGGTCCGCGCCTTCCTTGGCGCTGAACAGGACCTCGTCCAAGTCTCCGGGGAGCTGGCACACGCACTGCGCGATAGCCAAGGAGGAAACAACCCGGCCGGGCTTCTCTTGGTCGCCTCCGCACGCCTGGACAGCCAGCAGGCACTGCTGATGGTCAAACTCGAGCACGAGACCGGCATGCAGACCAACGAGATCGTCACCGACGGCCTGCGCACCTTCGCCATGCAGTACCTCGATGACCTCCTGCTCACCCAGAAATCCAAGGTGTACAAAGTAGCCCTCTTCTCCGAAGAGGGGCTGGCTGAATCAGGGCTTCAGGGATGGGCTGCAGACCCCCAGACATCGGGCAAGGACGTTGCCCGCTTCTTCCTCGAGAAGTTCCTGGGCTGTCGGCATCAAAACGACCCCAGGGAACTGACCTGCCGCTTCCATGACACCGCGATGAACTGGGTCAACAGCCGCTGCACGGACTCAGACACCCGTATGAACTACGTCCTGGCCACTATGGTGGAACTCCAGAGCCCTACCCCGACACTGGACCCCACGGAGTTCATCCGCACCCACTTGCGCGACGCGCACCAGGCCGACCTTGCCGCATTCCTCGCCGAAAACGACGTCCCTATCGGCATCTTCGAGAAGGACACCGAACTCATCAGTAACAGGCTCCAGAAAATGCGGGTGGACCTGTCCAACGGTGCCTTCCTCGTCGCCCCGGTAGAAGCCATGCAGGACGGAACCATCCAAGTAGAGGACCTCGGCGACGGCCGGACGACAGTGACAGTCACCTCGACCATCACCAAGACCAGCAGCGGAGTAGCAGCGGGCCGCCCTCCCAAACCACCCACTCAGCGCCCTGAGCTGCCCACCCAGGCCGAGACACTTCCTGGATTCGAGACAATCCGCGCCCTCCCCAAACAAGCCACGCCTGCCCACAACGGACACGCGCTCCCACCGGCCCAGGCGTGATGTTCCGCGGCACCCTCCCCAACGCTTGGCTGGGTCAGCCGTGCCCCTGAGCGCCGATGAGGCCTTCCAGCGCTATCAACACGAACGACCCCGCATCGAAAAGGCAGCCGAGGCGACCAAGGCACACCTGGAGCATCACACCGCCCTCCGCGGGATCGCCTGCGAGGTGACCGCCCGCGCCAAGGAGGTCAGCAGCTTCAACACGAAGATGTACCGCAAGGGCTACACCGACCCCTGGAAGGAAATCACCGACAAGGCCGGCGTACGCGTCATCGTGCCCCACAGAGGTCTGCTCGACCCCGCCCTAGAAATGATCAAAGACTGCCTCGACGTCCGGTGGGTAGAGGACGACCGGGACACTCCCGGCGACGAGGACCGCCTGCGTTACCCCCGCCTGCACGTGCAAGCTGTCATGGTCGGAGGGGAAGAAGACCCCGACGGCAACCCGTACGACTGTGAGATCCAACTACGCACCGAGGCAGTCGACTTGTGGTCACGCATGTCCCACAAGCTCCTGTATAAGCCCGGCGTCACCCCACCCCCCGATGTCAGACGCTCGCTGTACCGTCTGATTGCCCTGGTCGAGCTATTCGACCTCGAGGTCGAACGGGGGGTAGAAGCCATGGCACAGCACCCTGACCTTGCACGCAGCAACCACCTCCTCAACACGGCCGAACAGATCTACCGCACCTTCACTGACCACCCCTACAGCACCGACCTGTCCCACGAAGTCATCGACACTCTCTCCCAGACTATCGACGACACCACCGCCTACAGCGAACAACTCACCCAGTTCACCGAACGCTTCCGCGAGCGTCTCGAACGTGCCTACACCGAGTACGGACCCACCAGCGCCCTCTTCCTCAAGCACGGCCGCTACCTGCTGGCCAGCCAACCAGAAAGCCTGATCATCTTTGAACGGCTATCCCAGATCCGTTCCCGCTTCGACCTGCACATCGCCTGGAAGAACAGCGAGCTACCAGACAGCATGATCACCGACATGGCCCAGATCTGGGGAGTCGCCCTATGACGGGCCCAACACAGCCCGAGCCGCCGGCCCTCGCGGCCGCCACCGCGATGTTCATCGAGGTCCTCGTGGTCGGCATCGGCGCGCTCACCGCAGCCGTGCTCCTCCTCGTTGCTCTGATCGGCCCAGCTACCACGGCCAAACTCGCCCCCCTAGCGGGCTCGTCCGCGGTGGTCGGAGCAGCGCTCGCCGCCGCCTACGCCCTGGGCATCCTCATCGACCGGGCAGCCGATACCGCCCTCACGTCGCACCGCCGTCGGCTGCGCACCCGCTTCTTCCCCTCCAACACCGCCTACGCCCAAGCGCGCTTAAGCCTGTCCGACTTCCCGGCCCTGGCCGTCCGCGCAGACTACGCGCGCTCCCGTATGCGTATCTGCCGTGGATGGACACTTAATACCCTGGCCCTGACTCTCACCGCGGACTTGGCCATGCTGCGCTACTCCTTCGAACACCGCCTGCTCATCCTCTGCGCCACCACCGTCTTCGGCCTGGCTACCGCCTTCGGCTTCTACGGTGCCTGGCGTGCTCTCACCGCGACGGGCTATCGCAAACTCGCCGAACAGACCGCCACGCCCGCGGCCAGCCAACCAATGCCCGCCCGGCCTCAGCCCGGTCCTGCATCACCCTGAGGCATCCGCCTGCGTGTTCGCTGTTTTGCGGCCGCTGTGCACCCAGAGCGCGCGACGATGAACTGTGATACCGGGAAATGAGCCTGCTGAAGGAGGCCGCGGAAAGAATGGCGGTCGGCGCTGACCATGTACACAATGCGGCCACGGTCCGCCATCGGCAGCGGCAGTTCGCGCCGCCGTCCGAGTTGCATCCGGACCTTGTGACCAGGGCCGACACCGTCCTGCTGGACGAGTTGTTCTACGCGACCGTGGACGAATGCCTGACCCCCACTGCCGTCCGCTGCTCCTCGACCGCGTCGCCGACGATGTGTGGTCGACACGCAAACTGGTCGAAGAAGCGTCGGCGGATACTGTTTTCCGTCCCTCGGTCACCTTCCGTCGGCTCGCTTCGGAGTACCACAACTCAAGGGCGACCAACGCCATTTACGACGCGTGCACAGCCGCGGAGCTCCGGGAAGCGGCGGACACCGCCGTTGCCCTGGTCGACGGACTCCAGGTGTGGGGAGCGGACTTCCTCTACCAGCGACCTCCCCTCTGCCCCGCAGCGGTCAGCCGATTCTCCCAAGGAGCACCTGATGGCCACCGATCCCAGCTCCGTCGTCCCGGACACCTGCACGCCCAGGGCCGGCACCTTCCCGCCCGTCCGCCGTACGCTGCGCTGCGATCAGCAGGCGGCGGTGGACAGTGGGGTACGCGGTCTGAGGAAGCCGGGTTCGCGGGGGCACATGGTATCCGCGTGTGGTACGGGGAAGACGCTGATCGCGCTGCGGACGGCCGAGGCTCTCGATACCCGGTTTCTGCTGGTGGTGGTGCCGTCGAGGGATTTGATCGGCCAGTGGGCCCGAGCCGCCCGTGCGGATGGCCGTCGTGAGCCGTTGATGGCCCTGTCCTCACTCGAGGCACAAAAGCATCCCGTGCTGGCCGAGGCAGGGGCGGTGTCCACGGGTTCGGGGGAGTACCTGGCGTACTGGCTGGCCCAGCGTGCCAAGAAGAACGAGTCGGCGACCGTGTTCGTGACCCTCGACTCGCTTCGGCGGATCGAGGAGATCCAGCACTCGGTCTTCCCGGCTCCGGTCTTCGACCTCGCGATCGTGGATGAGGCGCACCGCACCGCGGGCAGTTGGGACAAGGAATGGACGGTGATCCATGACTCCTCCCGGATCCGCACGGATCGCCGTCTGTATCTGACCGCGACGCCGTATGAGTGGGAGGCGCCGCGCCTGGCTGAGGCCCCGGATGCCCGCCCGCGCCCGAAGCGGACCGCGTCGACCGCACCGGCCTGGGAGTCCCCGTCTCTGATCGCCTCGATGGACGATGTGAAGGTGTTCGGCCCCCGCCTGCACACCTACACCCACGCCCAGGCGATCGAGGACGGAGTCCTGGCCGACTACCAGCTCCTCGTCCCCACTATCACCGATACCGACCTGCGCATGGTCCTGACCGACCCCGGCGGCGCGCACACCGGCTTCGCCCCGACCGCGCGCCGGACGACCGCTCTGCACCTGGCGGTCCTCAAAGCGATGACCGAGCACGACCTCAAGCATGTGATCGTCTACTTCCAGCAGGTCGCCGACGCCGCGGACTTCGCCCGCCAGTTCCCCCACACCCTGCGCACCCTCCCACCCGAGCAGCGCCCCTCCTGGACCGGCACCCTGTCCGTCTCATCGATCAACGGCAACCACACACCTGACCAGCGCGCGAAACTCCTCGACAACTTCGCGAACGCCGACCGCGCGGTGATCACCAACGCCCAGGTCCTAACCGAGGGGATCGACCTGCCGGCCGTCGACGCGATCGTCTTCGCCTCACGCACCGAGAGCGTGCGCCGGATCGTCCAGGCCCTTGGCCGCGCCCTGCGCAAACCCCCCACCACCAAAGTAAAGACCGCGAGCCTGGTCATTCCCGCCTACACCCCACCCGACTCCGACCCCACCGACCTCCTCGACACCCCCTACGAAGCTCTCTGGTTGATCACTGCAGCACTGCGCCACCACGACCAGACCATCGCCGCCCGCGCCCCACGCAAGACCACCGCGCACCGCCTGGACAGTGCCACCCACCGCCTGATCACCCGCCGGTTCCGCTTCGACTTCACCCTCGCCCCCTACGCGATCGCCCAAGCGATGGACCTGCTGGCCTGGCCCTCCACCGGCGCGGTGCTCTCCGCACCCCGCCGCGCCGGCCTGGCCGCCGCCACCCGCTACCACACAGAACACGGCCACCTGAAGGTTCCGGTCGACTACACCGACGCCTACGGCTACCGCCTGGGAGCCTTCATCGCAGGCCAGCGCACCGCCCACCGCCGAGGCACCCTGACTGCCGACTGGATTGCTGAACTCGACGCACTCGGCATGATCTGGGACAAGCACGAAGCCGCCTTCGAGGGCAACATGACCCTCATCGAGGCCTTCCATGCCGAACACGGCCACCTCGCCATCCCTGCCCAGGATCCCGGCGGCCAGTTCCTCGTCGACCAACGCGGCCTCGCCCGCAAAGGCCGACTCCCCAAGCCCCGCCACACACGTCTGACCGCCCTCGACCCCGACTGGCTCCTCCCGCACGGACCCGACTGGCACCGCAAATACCACCTGCTGGCCCGCCATCTCCAGACCGGACATGACCCCGCAACTCTGCGCCGTGACACCGTGATTGACGGCGTGAAAGCTGGCACCTGGCTGCACCGCCAACTCACCACCTGGAGCACTCTCGACGACGGCCAACGCCACCTCCTGGCCCGCCTCAGCCTCACCCCCAACCACATCACCCTGACCACGACGAAGATCACCACCCCCGCCACACCCAGCACCCCCAGAACCAGGAAACGCCGCTCCTTCGAACAGACAGCCACCCTGCTGCGTGCCTTCGTGGAACGGCACGGCCGTCCTCCTGGCGCCCGGGAGGGGATCGACGTTGACGGAGAGCGCGTGATGATCGGCCCCTGGCTCTGCAAGACTCGCACCGCCCAGAAGAACGGCCAACTCTCCGAGAACAGAAGCGAGTTGATCCAGAGTATCCTCCGCGAAGCCGACGCCGTTCCTCCGGAAGAGGAGCGCCCCGGATTCTCAGAGATCCCGTAATTTTTCTGCTCGCAACTCCACTAAGGAAGCACCCAGGAAGTGCTACCGTGTAGAGACTCCCCTCCAACAGGGGGGGGAGACACTCAGGTTCAGAGGGAGCGTCCCTCGCCCAGAGCGCGACCCGTATCCGCACTCGCGCGATTCCCGCGAACCCAAGCAGCCCTGACGCACCCCCACCGCTGCAGTTGCAGGAGTTCGCGGAGCGAACTCCACTGAGAGACCGCGGAGCGGGATCTCAACCGGCCACGAAGTGGCCGGCTTACGTCACGGAGTGACGAAGTGTCAGCGATGCGGAGCATCGCGATGTATCCGTCGCGTAGCGACGGCGCGTCGTCTTCGCGGAGCGAAGCGCGCGC
>NZ_JAVSCF010000127.1:0-18113 GCF_031932565.1 Streptomyces sp. B1866 | reverse complement strand
GTCGTGGGGCACCTCGCGGCGGGCGCGGCGGCGGGCGGCCCGCGCCTCGGCCCGTACGGCGGCCCGCAGCCAGGGCGCGGGGTCGGGCGGCGGGCCGGACGCGCGGGTGCGCTCCAGCAGCCGCAGCCACACGCTCTGTTCGAGGTCGGCGGGGTCCAGGCCGGTGCCCGGCGCCTCGGCCGCGGCCTCGGCGGCGAGCAACGGGCCGAGCCGCAGGCGCAGTTCCTCCAGATGGTTCACGCCGGTGTGACGTGCCCGGACGCGCGGCCGGTTGCTCCGTTCGGGCCGTCTCACCCGGACGGACTATCGCCGGCCGGGAGGTTGACGCCCGGTCGGCGGTACGGCGGGGACGCCGCGGTCTCAGCCCGCCGCGCGCGCGCCGAGGAAGTCGGCCCGGGCGAGCAGCGCGGTGTCGGGGTTGTCGGAGAAGATGCCGTCGACGCCCTGCTCGAAGTACGTGCGGAAGGCGCCGAGGGCGTCCCCGTAGGCGGCCGGGTCGGTGCCGCGGCGGAAGTCGGCGGGCAGGAACGTGTTCTCGTTCCGCGCGGTGTACGGGTGCAGGACCAGCCCGGCCGCGTGCGCGTCGCGCACCAGCGTGGTCGGCGTGCCCAGCCGGCCCGCCGCGTCGCGCGGGATCACCAGCGACAGGTCCGGCCCCACGCCCTGGGCGAAGCCGGCGATCCAGGCCAGGCCGCGCGGCGTGACCAGGTCGGCGACGGTGCGCGGGTCGCCGGCGACCGTGAAGTCCCAGGGCCGGCCGGCGGCCGGCAGCAGGACCACCTTCGGACAGCCCACCAGCCCGCCCAGGCGCTGGATGCTGCTGGGCTCGAAGGACTGGAGGAAGACCGGAGAGCCGGCGCGGTGCCGGCCGTGCGCGCGCAGCAGGCCGGCCAGCCGCTCCTCCAGGCCCAGGCCCAGCCCGCGGAAGTACGTGGGGTGCTTGGTCTCCACGTGCAGCCACACCGGGCGCCCGCGCCGCCTGCCCTGCCGCTCGGCCCACACCAGCACCTCCTCGAAGGTGGGCACCTCCCAGCGGCCGTCGTAGAGCGTGTTGCGCTGCCGGGTGCCGGGGATGCGCTCCTTCGCGCGCAGGGTCTTCAGCTCGGCGAGCGTGAAGTCCTCGGTGAACCAGCCGGTCAGGGCGGTCCCGTCCACGGTCTTGGTGGTCTTGCGCGCGGCGAACTCCGGGTGCGCGGCGACGTCGGTGGTGGCCGTGATGTCGTTCTCGTGGCGGCACACCAGGTGCCCGTCCCTGGTGGGGACCAGGTCCTGCTCGACGACGTCGGCGCCGAGGTCCAGGGCGAGCTGGTAGGAGCCCAGGGTGTGCTCGGGTCGGTAGCCGGACGCGCCCCGGTGGCCGATCACCGCGGGCACCGGCAGCCCGTGGCCGCGGCCGGCCGGCTCGGCGGCGGCCGCCGCTCCGGTGCCGCCGAGCGCCGCCGCGCCGGTGCCGAGGGCCGCGGCCCCCAGGAGGGCTCGTCTGCCGGGGTGCCGGTCCCGCTCCCGCGTCATGGGCGCTCGCTCCTCGCTGTGCGGGCCGCGCCGGGCGACCCGCGTGGGTGAAGGGTCCTGGTCCGCCCGGCGTGTGACGTTTCGCATCTGTCGCATGGGTCACATCCACCGGAAGGATGGGCCGATCGTAGGCCCGGCCGGCTTGCGACCGGGAGACACCACGGAGAACGCGGCGGGAACGGGTGTCAACACCGCGTATCGAGTGGGTGAACCCGGTGTGCGAACGCGCCGAACTGGCGAGTATGGTCCTCGTCGTAAGGCACGCGTGCGCGGTCAGCTTCTGGGATGAACCGGCCGGGCGCCGGTGCCACAGCTGACCACCACGACCGGAGGGCTTCCTTGTTTTCCCGGTTTTCCCGCTTCGCGTTGCTGAAGGCTGTCCTCGGCCCGTTCATGCGGCTGATGTTCCGCCCGCAGGTCGAGGGCATCGAGCGCGTGCCGGGCTCCGGTCCGGTCATCCTCGCCGGGAACCACCTCACGTTCATGGACTCGATGTTCCTGCCGCTGGTGTGCGACCGGCAGGTGTTCTTCATCGGCAAGGACGAGTACGTGACGGGCAGGGGGCTGAAGGGCCGGCTGATGGCCTGGTTCTTCACGGGCGTCGGCATGATCCCGGTGGACCGGGACGGCGGCCGCGGCGGCGTGGCCGCGCTGATGACCGGCCGCCGGGTGCTGGAGGAGGGCAAGGTCTTCGGCATCTACCCGGAGGGCACCCGCTCCCCCGACGGCCGCCTGTACCGGGGCCGCACCGGCATCGCCCGGCTGGCGCTGATGACCGGCGCCCCGGTGGTGCCGTTCGCGATGATCGGCACCGACCGGATCCAGCCGGGCGGCAAGGGGCTGCCGCGGCCGGGCCGGGTGACCGTCCGCTTCGGCGAGCCGCTGCACTTCGAGCGGTACGAGGGCATGGACCGCGACCGGTACGTGCTGCGCGCGGTGACCGACGAGGTCATGAGCGAGGTCATGCGGCTGTCCGGCCAGGAGTACGTGGACATGTACGCCACCAAGGCGAAGGCCGCCTGACGGCCCGTACGCCCGCCGGCCTTGTCGGACCGGCACCGCCCGAAGCCCGGCGCGCCCCGCGCCGGGCTTCCGCGCGTCCGGGCCCCGGCTCCGGGCATCAGGTTCCCGGTGGTCCGGCCCGCCGGACGCGCGCGGGCGTGCCGCCGGGTGGCCGTCCCGCCCGCTGCGCCGCCGTACGGGCCGCCCCGTGTCGTATACCGGCCGGGCGGGCCCGTACGGCTTTTGCCGGGCCCTGGCGCACGCGCGGGCCGGCGGCTGCCTCGGCGGGCCGCCCCGAGGGCACACGCCGGTGGCCCCGGCCGTGGAACGGCAGGGGCCACCGGGCCGTACGGACGGCAGCGCGCGGCGCCGCGGCCGCCTCAGCGCTTTGCCTCGGCCCACTCCCGCTGGACGGCCAGGTCGGCCTTCACCTCGGCGAGCTGGGCGGCCACCGCGGACGGGGCGGTGCCGCCGCGGCCGTCGCGGGCGGCGAGCGCGCCGGGCACGCTCAGCACCTCGCGGACCTGGGGCGTCAGGTGCGGTGAGATCCCCGCGAACTGCTCGTCCGTCAGCCCGTCCAGCTCCACGCCGGTGCGCTCGCACTCCCTGACGCACTCCCCGGCCACCTCGTGCGCCACCCGGAACGGCACACCCCGCTTGACCAGCCACTCGGCCACGTCGGTGGCCAGCGAGAACCCGGCCGGGGCCAGCTCCTGAAGCCGCTCGCGGTGGACGGTGAGCGTGGCGACCATGCCGGTGAACGCCGGAAGCAGCACCTCAAGCTGGTCGCAGGAGTCGAAGACCGGCTCCTTGTCCTCCTGGAGGTCGCGGTTGTACGCCAGCGGGAGGGCCTTGAGCGTGGCCAGCAGCCCGGTGAGGTTGCCGATCAGGCGGCCGGACTTGCCGCGGGCCAGCTCGGCGATGTCCGGGTTCTTCTTCTGCGGCATGATCGACGAGCCGGTGGAGAAGGCGTCGTGGAGGGTGACGAAGGAGAACTCCTTCGTGTTCCAGATGATGATCTCCTCGGCGATCCGGGAGAGGTCGACGCCGGTCATGGCCGTGACGAAGGCGAACTCGGCGACGAAGTCGCGGGACGCCGTGCCGTCGATGGAGTTGGCCGCCGAGCCGCGCTCGAACCCGAGGTCCGCGGCGACCGCCCGCGGGTCCAGGCCCAGGGAGGAGCCGGCGAGCGCGCCCGAGCCGTACGGCGAGACGGCCGTGCGCTCGTCCCACTGCCGCAGCCGCTCCGCGTTCCGGGACAGGGCGTGCACGTGCGCCAGCAGGTGGTGCGCGAACAGCACGGGCTGCGCGTGCTGGAGGTGGGTGCGACCGGGCATGGCCACGTCCGGGTGGGCCTCGGCCAGGCCCACCAGCGCCTCCTGGAGGTCGGTGAGCAGGCCGCCGATCACCCGCGCGTGGTCGCGCAGGTACATCCGGAAGAGCGTGGCCACCTGGTCGTTGCGGGACCGGCCCGCGCGCAGCTTGCCGCCCAGCTCCGGGCCGACCCGCTCCAGCAGGCCGCGCTCCAGGGCAGTGTGCACGTCCTCGTCGGCGACGGTCCCGGTGAAGGAGCCGTCGGCCACGTCGCGCTCCAGCCGGTCCAGGCCGTCCAGCATGGCGCGCAGCTCGCCGTCGTCCAGCAGGCCGGCCGTGCGCAGCGCCCGCGCGTGCGCGCGGGAGCCGGCGATGTCGTACGGGGCGAGCCGCCAGTCGAAGTGCACGGAGGCGCTGAGCCGGGCCAGCGCCTCCGACGGCCCGTCCGCGAACCGCCCGCCCCACAGCCGCAGGCCCGCCTCCGGCTGTCCCTGGGGCTCGGTCGGGGAAGGGCTCACGAGGCCAGGTCCCGCTTCGCCGCGATCTTCGAGGACAGGCCGAAGATCTCGATGAAGCCCTTCGACAGCGACTGGTCGAAGGTGTCGCCCGTGTCGTACGTGGCGAGGCTGAAGTCGTACAGCGACTGCTCGGACCGGCGGCCGGTGACGACGGCGCGGCCGCCGTGCAGCGTCATCCGGATCTCGCCGGAGACGTGCTCGTTCGCCTCGGCGACGAAGCCGTCCAGGGCGCGCTTGAGCGGGGAGAACCACAGGCCGTCGTAGACCAGCTCGCTCCACCGCTGCTCGACCTGGCGCTTGTAGCGGGCCAGCTCGCGCTCGACNCAGCTCGCTCCACCGCTGCTCGACCTGGCGCTTGTAGCGGGCCAGCTCGCGCTCGACCGTGACGTTCTCCAGCTCCTGGTGGGCGGTGATCAGGGCAATGGCGCCGGGCGCCTCGTAGATCTCCCGGGACTTGATGCCCACCAGCCGGTCCTCGACGATGTCGATCCGGCCGACGCCCTGGGCGCCCGCCCGCTGGTTGAGCTGCTGGATGGCCTGGAGCGGGGTGACGGGCTGGCCGTCGATCGCCACGGGCACGCCCTTGGCGAAGGTGATGACCACCTCGTCGGCCTCGCGCGGGGCCGCCGGGTTGGAGGTGTACTCGTACACGTCCTCGATCGGCGCGTTCCAGATGTCCTCCAGGAAGCCGGTCTCCACGGCCCGCCCGAAGACGTTCTGGTCGATGGAGTACGGGGACTTCTTGGTGGTGGCGATCGGGAGGTTCTTCTGCTCGCAGAAGGCGATCGCCTTGTCGCGGGTCATGGCGTAGTCCCGGACGGGGGCGATGCACGTCAGGTCCGGGGCGAGCGAGGAGATCCCGGCCTCGAAGCGGACCTGGTCGTTGCCCTTGCCGGTGCAGCCGTGGGCGACGATCGACGCGCCGTGCTTGCGGGCGGCGGCCACCAGGTGCTTGACGATGAGCGGCCGGGACAGGGCGGAGACCAGCGGGTAGCGGTCCATGTAGAGCGCGTTCGCCCTGATCGCCGGCAGGCAGTACTCGTCGGCGAACTCGTCCTTGGCGTCCGCGACCTCCGCCTCCACCGCACCGCAGGCGAGCGCGCGCTTGCGGATGACGTCCAGGTCCTCACCGCCCTGGCCGACGTCCACGGCGACGGCGATGACCTCGGCGCCCGTCTCCTCGGCAATCCATCCGATGGCGACGGAGGTGTCCAGGCCGCCCGAGTAGGCGAGTACGACGCGCTCGGTCACGGGTCTCTCCTTATGGTGCGTTGCGCTCTTGAGCATAAGTATGCACTGCCCCGCATGCTTCGTCAACGAAGGTCCGGGGGCTGTCAGTGGCCGGGTCTACGATGCTCGTGAGCGAGGTCTTCGACGTCATTCGAGCGAGGAGGCGGACGGCATGAGCGTGCAGGACGACCTTTTGAGAGCGGCCGAACACGTCGCCGCGGAGATCGAGGGCTTCAAGGTCGAGGTCGTTGAGGATCGGATCGTCATGACGCCGCAGAGCCACATCCAGAGCTGGACGATTCTCGATGTCCAGGTTGCGGCCATGTCGGCCGGTGTGCGCAAGGAGCGTCTACTCTCCGACGTGCTCATCGACTTTCCGGGGGAGAGTCCGCGCGCGCCGGATGTCGCGATCGTCGAAGAGGGGGCCCGAGCTCCCTTCTCGCATGACGATCTCCTGGCTGCGGTCGAGATCGTCTCCAGCGAGAACGACTCCCACGACTACGTGCTCAAGCTGGGGCAGTACGCCCGGTTCGGCGTCCCCCTCTACCTGGTCGTGGACCCGTTCCGCGGCGAGTGCACCTTGTACGCCCGCCCGGCCGATGGGAAGTACGCCAAGCAGGAGACCTTCCGGTACGGCGAGACCATCACGCTGCGCCTTGCCGACGGAAGTGCCGTCGAGCTTCCCACGGCGGACTTCAGGCGCAAGGACTGACACCAGCGAGGGCCGGGGCGGCCCTCAGCGCTCCTTCTGGGCCAGTCGCAGCAGGTGGTCGGCCAGCGCCTGGCCGCCCGCCGGGTCGCGGCTGATCAGCAGGACCGTGTCGTCGCCCGCGATAGTGCCGATGATCTCGTGCACCTCGGCCGTGTCGATGGCCGACGCGAAGAACTGGGCGGCGCCCGGCGGGGTGCGCAGGACGACCAGGTTCGCCGACGCCTCCGCCGAGATCAGCAGCTCGCCCGCCAGCCGCGCCATGCGGGCCTCGCTGGCCGACTCGCCCAGCGGGGCGCGGGGCGTGCGGTCGCCGCCCTCGGCGGGCACGGCGTAGATCAGCTCGCCGCCGGTGTTGCGGATCTTCACCGCGCCCAGCTCGTCCAGGTCGCGGGAGAGCGTCGCCTGGGTGACGGTCAGGCCGTCGTCGGCGAGCAGCTTGGCGAGCTGGCTCTGGGAGCGGACCGGCTGCCGGTTGAGGATGTCCACGATCCGGCCGTGCCGGGCGGTGCGGGTCTGCGGCACCGCCTGTCCCCCGGCCGCCGCCGGCCCCTCGGGCACCCCCGGCTCGGCCTGGGGCGGGCCGTTCCGCCGCTGCCCGCCGTCCCGCTCGGTGTGCCGCGCCTGCCGCATGTCCCGCCCAGTCTCCGGATCGTTCAAGGCTCTTCCCGCAGCCTTCCCTGTGTGTCCGAGGGTCCGCGGGAAGACCCCGCCGCCCCCGGGGGCCGTCCCCCGGGGGCGCGCGTCATCCCCGTCCCGTACCAGTCTGCTCCCCGGCCGCGGCGGCCGCCGCGGACAGGACGCCCGGCAGCGCGGCCAGCAGCGCGTCCACCTCGCCGTCGCCGATCACCAGTGGCGGGGCGAGCCGGATCACGTCCGGCGCGACCGCGTTCACCAGGAATCCCGCCTCCTGGGCCGCCTGCTGCACCGCCTGCGCGGCGGGGCCGGTGAGCACGATACCCAGCAGCAGGCCCGCGCCGCGGACCCGGTCCACCAGCGGGTGCGCCAGCGCCTCGACGCCCTCCCGCAGCCGCTCCCCGGCCCGCTTGACGCGGTCCAGCAGGCCGTCGGCCTCGATCGTGTCCAGTACGGCGAGGGCGGCGGCGCAGGCCACCGGGTTGCCGCCGAAGGTCGAGCCGTGCTGGCCGGGGGTGAGCAGGCCGGCGGCCGGCCCGAAGGCGAGCACCGCGCCGATGGGCAGGCCCCCGCCGAGCCCCTTGGCGAGGGTGACGACGTCGGGTTCGACGCCCTGCGCCTGGTGCTCGAACCAGTGGCCGGTGCGGCCGATGCCGGTCTGGATCTCGTCCAGGACCAGCAGGGTGCCGGTGGCCCGGGTGATCTCCCGCGCGGCCCGCAGGTAGCCGGCCGGGGGGACCACGACGCCGTTCTCGCCCTGGACGGGCTCCAGCACCACCATCGCGGTGCCGGTGGTGACGGCCGCGCGCAGCGCCTCCGCGTCGCCGTACGGCACGTGCGTGACGTCCCCCGGCAGCGGCAGGAACGGCTGCTGCTTGGCGGGCTGGCCGGTGAGCGCGAGCGCGCCCATGGTGCGGCCGTGGAAGCCGCCGGCGGCCGACACCACGTGCCCGCGGCCGGTACGCCGACCGATCTTGAAGGCGGCCTCGACGGCCTCGGCGCCGGAGTTGCAGAAGTACACCGCGCCCGGCCGGCCGGCCAGGCCCAGCAGCCGCTCGGCGAGCGCCACCGGGGGCTCGGCGATGTACAGGTTGGACACGTGGCCGAGGGTGGCGATCTGGTCGGAGACGGCCCGTACGACGGCGGGGTGGGCGTGGCCGAGGGCGTTGACCGCGATGCCGCCGACGAAGTCCAGGTAGGCGCGGCCGTCGGCGTCCCACACCCGGGCGCCCTCGCCGCGCACCAGGGGCAGGCGGGGGGTGCCGTAGTTGTCCATCAGCGCGCCCTGCCAGCGCCGCGTCAGGACGGCGTTGTCCGGAGCGGCGTCGTCCGGGGCCGGGCCCGCGCCGGGACTGTTCGTGTCGTCGCTGCTCATGACTCCTCTTCCGTGGCGGGCTCGGCGTCCGGGACGACCATCGTGCCGATGCCCTCGTCCGTGAAGATCTCCAGCAGGATGGAGTGCGGCACCCGCCCGTCGATCACGCGCGCGGTGTTCACCCCGTTGCGCACGGCGTGCAGGCAGCCCTCCATCTTCGGCACCATGCCGCTGGCCAGCTCCGGCAGCAGGGCCTCCAGCTCCTTGGCGGTCAGCTGGCTGATCACCTCGTCGCTGTGCGGCCAGTCCGCGTACAGGCCCTCCACGTCGGTGAGGACCATCAGGGTCTCGGCGCCCAGCGCGGCGGCGAGCGCGGCCGCGGCGGTGTCGGCGTTGACGTTGTAGACACCGCCGAGGCCGGTCGCGCCGGTGCCCGCCCCGGTGTCCTCGGGGCCTGCGGGGCCTTCGGGGTCTGCGGGGTATTCGGCGTCTTCCGCGCGTGCGATGGACGACACCACCGGGATGCGGCCGTCGTCCAGCAGCGCCCGCACGGCGCCGGTGTCGATGGCGGTGATCTCGCCGACGCGTCCGAGGTCGACGCGCTCGCCCGCTATCTCGGCGTAGTGCTTGACGGCCGTCATGGTGCGCGCGTCCTCGCCGGTCAGGCCGACGGCCAGCGGGCCGTGCCGGTTGAGCAGGCCCACCAGTTCGCGCTGCACCTGCCCGGCGAGCACCATGCGCACGACGTCCATCGCCTCGGGGGTGGTCACCCGCAGGCCCGCCCGGAACTCCGAGGCGATGCCGAGCCGGTCGAGCTGCGCGTTGATCTGCGGGCCGCCGCCGTGTACGACGACCGGGCGCAGACCGGCGTGGTGCAGGAAGACCACGTCCTGGGCGAAGGCGGCCTTCAGTTCGTCGTCGACCATGGCGTTCCCGCCGAACTTGATCACCACGGTCTTGCCGCGGTGGCGGGTCAGCCAGGGCAGCGCCTCGATGAGGGTGCGGGCCTTGGGCAGGGCGGTGTGCCTGCGGGCGGTCGGCCGGGTCACGACGAGTACGCGCTGTTCTCGTGGACGTAGTCGGCGGTGAGGTCGTTGGTCCAGATGACCGCCGACTCCTGCCCCGCCGCCAGGTCGGCGGTGATGCGCACCTCGCGGTAGCGCATGTCGACCAGGTCCCGGTCCTCGCCGACCGCGCCGCCCCGGCACACCCACACGCCGTTGATGGCCACGTTCAGGGCGTCGGGGTCGAAGGCGGCCGAGGTGGTGCCGATCGCGGACAGCACCCGGCCCCAGTTGGGGTCCTCGCCGTGGATGGCGCACTTCAGCAGGTTGTTGCGGGCGATGGAGCGGCCCACCTCGACGGCGTCGTCCTCGGTGGCCGCGCCGGTCACCTCGATGCGGATGTCCTTGGAGGCGCCCTCGGCGTCGGCGACCAACTGGCGGGCGAGGTCGGCGCACACGGCGCGGACGGCCTCGGTGAAGGCGTCGTGCGCGGGGGCCGCGCCGGAGGCGCCCGAGGCGAGCAGCAGCACGGTGTCGTTGGTGGACATGCAGCCGTCGGAGTCGACGCGGTCGAAGGTGGTGCGCACGGCCTCGCGCAGCGCCTTGTCCAGCACCGGCGCCTCGACGTCGGCGTCGGTGGTGAGCACCACGAGCATGGTGGCCAGGCCCGGCGCGAGCATGCCGGCGCCCTTGGCCATGCCGCCGACGCTCCAGCCGTCCTCGCTGGTGACGGCGGCGGTCTTGTGCACGGAGTCGGTGGTCTTGATGGCGATGGCGGCCTTCTCGCCGCCGTGCGCGGACAGTTCGGCGGCGGCCTGCTCCACGCCCGGCAGCAGCCGGTCCATGGGCAGCCGCAGGCCGATCAGGCCGGTGGAGGCCACGGCCACCTCGGCGGCGCTGTGGCCCAGGACCTCGGCGGTCTTCTCGGCGGTGGCGTGGGTGTCCTGGAAGCCGGGCGCCCCGGTGCAGGCGTTGGCGCCGCCGGAGTTGAGGACGACGGCGCTGACCCGGCCGCCCCTGACGACCTGCTCGGACCACAGCACGGGCGCGGCCTTGACGCGGTTGGAGGTGAACACGCCCGCGGCGGCCAGCCGCGGGCCGTTGTTGACGACGAGCGCCAGGTCGGGCCCGCCGTTCTCCTTGATCCCCGCTGCGACGCCGGAGGCGGTGAAGCCCTTGGCTGCCGTAACACTCACGGTGCGACTCCGATCGTGGAAAGTCCCAGCTCCTCGGGGAGGCCGAGGGCGATGTTCATGCTCTGCACCGCGCCGCCCGCGGTGCCCTTGGTGAGGTTGTCGATGGCGCTGACGGCGATGATCCGGTCCGCCTCCGGATCGTGGGCGACCTGCACCAGCGCGGTGTTCGAGCCGTACACGGCGGCGGTGGCGGGCCACTGGCCGGGCGGCAGCAGGTGGGCGAAGGGCTCGCCCGCCAGCGCCTCCTCGTACGCCGCGCGCAGCTGCTCGGCGGTGGTGCCGGGCGCGGCCTTCGCGCTGCACGTGGCGAGGATGCCGCGGGCCATGGGGGCCAGGGTCGGGGTGAAGGAGACGGTGACGCGCCGGCCGGCCACGGCGGAGAGGTTCTGGACCATCTCCGGGGTGTGCCGGTGGCCGCCGCCCACGCCGTACGGGCTCATGGAGCCCATGACCTCGCTGCCCAGCAGGTGCGCCTTGGGCGCCTTGCCCGCGCCGGAGGTGCCGGAGGCGGCGACGACCACCGCCTCGGGCCCGGCGAGTCCCGCCGCGTACGCCGGGAAGAGCGCGAGGGAGACGGCCGTGGGGTAGCAGCCGGGCACCGCGACCCGCCGGGTGCCCTTCAGCGCGTCGCGGGCACCGGGCAGCTCGGGCAGGCCGTACGGCCAGGTCCCCGCGTGGGGCGAGCCGTAGAACCGCTCCCAGTCCCCGGCGTCCCGCAGCCGGAAGTCCGCGCCGCAGTCGACCACGAGCGCGGCGTCGCCCAGCTGCTCGGCCACGGCCGCGGACCGCCCGTGCGGCAGGGCGAGGAAGACGACGTCGTGCCCGGCGAGCGCGCCGGGCGTGGTCGGCTCCAGCACCCGGTCGGCGAGCGGGCGCAGGTGCGGCTGGAGGGCGCCCAGGCGCTCGCCGGCGCTCGCGTTGCCCGTCAGGACGCCGATCTCCACCTCGGGGTGGGCCAGCAGCAGGCGCAGCAGTTCCCCGCCCGCGTAGCCGCTCGCTCCCGCCACCGCTGCCCGTACGGTCATGAAAGCCCTCCTCATCGACGGCATGACTATACGTAACCACGCAGCTTTATGCAATGAGTCCGGCTGGATGCCCCGCTCCCATCGACATACATCCGGGATGTATGTTTTCTGGAGCGGTGCCGGTCCCCGGCAGTCCCCCCACCAGGAGGTCGTCCCATGGCGCGCAGCGCAGCGCTCGGAACCCCGCACACCGTCCGCCTGCCGGCCGGCCCGGTCGCCTACCGGGAGCGCGGCGAGGGGCCGCCGGTGGTGTTCGCGCACGGGCTGCTGGTCAACGCCGACCTGTGGCGGAAGGTCGTGCCGGCCGTGGCCGAGGCCGGGTACCGCTGCCTGGCCCCGGACTGGCCGCTGGGCTCGCACGAGCACCCCATGGACCCCCGCGCCGACCTCAGCCCGCCCGGGCTCGCCGCGCTGATCGCGGACTTCCTCGCCGCGCTGGACCTCACCGACGTCACCCTGGTGGCCAACGACACCGGCGGCGGGATCACCCAGGTGCTCATGGCCCGCCACCCCGAGCGGATCGGCCGGGTGGTGCTGGCCACCTGCGACAGCCTGGAGCGGTTCTTCCCGCCGGTGTTCTCCTTCCTGCCGCCGGCCGCCCGGCTGCCCGGCTCGGCCTGGCTGCTGGCCCAGGCCCTGCGGCCGCGCGCCGCGCACCGGCTGCCGTTCGCCTACGGGTGGGTGGCCAAGCGGCCGCTGCCCCCGGACGTCATGGACTCCTACCTGCTGCCCGCCCGCCGCAGCCCCGGCGTCCGCCGCGACCTGCGCCGCTTCCTGCGCGGCGTGCACCGCCGGCACACCCTGGCCGCGGCCGAGACCTTCGGCTCCTTCCACCGCCCGGTGCTGCTGGCGTGGGCCGTGGAGGACCGGCTCTTCCCCATCTCGCTCGCCCACCGGCTCGCCGCCCTGCTCCCCGACGCCCGGCTGGCACCGGTCTCCGACTCCTACACCTTCGTGCCCGAGGACCAGCCCGACCGGCTCGCCGACCTCGTCGTGGACTTCCTCCGCGCCACGGCCGGGCAGCCGCGGTGACCGGGCGGCGGCGCCAGGTGGACCGCACCCGCGCCACCCGGCAGGCGCTGGTCGCCGCGGCGCGGCCGCTGTTCGCCGACCGCGGGTACGCGGCCGTGCCGACCGAGGAGATCGTCGCCGCGGCCGGGCTGACCCGGGGCGCGCTGCGGCACCACTTCGGCGACAAGAGCGGGCTGTTCCAGACGGTGTTCGAGCAGGTGGAGAGCGAGGTCAACGACCGGGTCACCGCCGCCCTGGCCGGCGCGGACGACGCGTGGACCGCCGCTGTCGCGGCCCTGGCCGCCTTCCTGGACGCCTGCGAGGACCCGGAGGTGGTCCGCATCGCCCTCACCGACGCCCCGGCCGTGCTGGGCTGGGAGACCTGGCGCGCCATCGAGGCCCGGTACGGGCTCGGCCTGGTGACCGCCGGGCTCGACCAGGCCATGGCCGAGGGCGTGATCGTACGGCAGCCCGTCACGGTCCTGGCGCACCTGGTCCTCGGGGCCGCGATCGAGGCCGCCCTGCTCGTCGGCCGGGTCCCGGAGCCCGGGCGCGCCGCCGCCCGGGCCGAGGCCGAGCAGACCCTCCTCGCCCTGCTCGGCGGCCTGCGCACCGCGCGGGAGTGACCGGCCGGGGCCCGGCCGGCGCGGAAAACCGGTGGCCCGGGGCTCCGGGCGGCGCCGATACTCGGCCGCATGCTGCGCTTCTCCGACTTCGACACCCGCGGCTACCGCACGGTGGACGTCACGACCGGATACGGCGAGTGGGTCGACACCTACGAGCAGACCGTCGAGGACGTGATGGACCTCGCCCTCCTCGACCGGCTCGCCGAGCCGCGCTGGCCGACCGTGCGCCGCGCCGCCGACCTCGGCTGCGGCACCGGGCGCACCGGCGCCTGGCTGCGCCGGGCCGGGGTCGCCGCGGTCGACGGCGTGGACCTCACCCCGCAGATGCTGGCGGTGGCCCGCTCCCGGGGCGTGCACGACCGGCTGGTGGAGGCCGACGTGCGCGACACCGGCCTTGAGGCGGGCGGCTACGACCTGGTCATCGCCTCGCTCATCGACGAGCACCTGCCCGACCTGCACCCCTTCTACGCCGAGGCCTGGCGCCTGGGCGCGCCGGGCGCGGCGTGCGTGGTGGTCGCCTTCCACCCGCACTTCATCATGGCCACCGGCATGCCGACCCACTACACCAGCGGCTCGGGCGAGCCGGTCGCCATCACCACGCACGTGCACCTGATCGGCGACCACGTCACGGCGGGGCTGGCCGCGGGCTGGCGGCTGGCCGAGATGCGCGAGGGCGTCGTGGACGAGCGGTGGCTGGCGGTGAAGCCCAAGTGGGGGCGGTTCCGGCACCACCCGGTGTCGGCCGCCCTGGTGTGGCGCAAGGACGGCTGAGCGCGCGGCGCACCCGGCGGCCACGGCTCCCGGCCCGTACGCCCGCGCCGCCCGCGCCGTGGCGTAGGGCTCCCGGCGGGTACGTACCGGCTCCCGCGCGCGTACGTTCCGCGGCTCCTCAGAGGCCGAGGACGTCCGCGAAGGCCGTCCGCAGGCGGCGCACCCCCTCGGCGAGCTCCGCCGCGCCCGCCGCCGAGGCGAAGCACAGCCGCAGGTGCGGCGCGGTCGGCTCGGCGGGGAAGTACGGGCGGCCGGGCGCCACGGCGACCCCGGCCCGCAGGGCCGCGGCGGCCAGGGCCACGTCGTCCGCGCCGTCCGGGCAGCGCAGCCACAGGTGGTAGCCGCCGAGCGGGACGTGCGGCACGCGCGCGGCCGGCTCGGGCAGCTCCCGGCGCAGCGCGGCCAGCAGGGCCTCGCGGCGGGCCCGCAGGCCGGCGGCGACCGCGCGCAGGTGCCGGGGCCAGGCGGGCGAGCCGACGAGTTCGACGGTGGCCTCCTGGAGCGGGCGGGGCACGAAGAAGCTGTCGACGATCTGGATGGCGCGCAGCCGCTCCAGCGCCGGGCCGCGCGCGGCGAGCGCCGCCACCCGCAGGCTGGGCGAGGCGATCTTGGTGAGCGAGGAGACGTGCACGACCACGCCGTCGGGGTCCTGCGCGGCGAGCGTGGCGGGCGGCGGGCCGGCGTCCTCGTGGACGAGGCGGCGCGCGAAGTCGTCCTCCACCACGAACGCGCCGGCCTCCCGCGCGGCGCGCAGCACCTCGGCGCGCCGCTCGGCCGCAAGCACCGCGCCGGTGGGGTTGTGGAACAGCGGCTGGCACACCAGCACCCGCGCGCCGCTGGCCCGGAAGGCGGGTCCGAGCAGGTCGGTGCGCACGCCGTCGCGGTCCAGGGGCACGGGCACCGGGCGCTGGCCGGAGGCGCGGGCGGCGGCCAGCACGCCGGGGTAGGCGGGCGACTCCACCAGCACGGGCGCGCCGGGCGGGGCGAGCCCGCGCAGGGCCGTGGTCAGGGCGGACTGCCCGCCCGCGGTGATCAGCACGTCCGCGGGCGACACGGCCCCGCCCGGGCCGCCGATCTCCCGCGCGAACCAGGCGCGCAGCTCCGGCAGCCCCTCGGCCGGCGGGCGGCCCCAGGCGCCGGGCCGCCGCCCGGCGCGGGCCAGGGCTGCGGCCAGCGCGCGCTCGGGCCGGGCGGTGGGGTGGAGGTAGCCGCCGCTCAGCTCGATGACGCCGGGCGGCGGGGCGGCGAGCGTCGCCAGCACGCCCGAGGCGTCCACGGACCGCGGCACCGCGTCCCCGGCCGTCTCGGCGCTGAGCGCGACCTCCTGCCAGGAGGTGTCGCCCGGGCCCGCCGGGGCGGTCCGGGCGGGAGCGGCGCGGTAGGCGCCGGCGCCGGGCCGGGTGACGACCAGGCCCTCGGCGGCGAGCGCGGCCAGGGCGCGGGAGACGGTCACCGGGCTTACCCGGTACCGCTCGACCAGCGCACGACTGGATGGCAGCTTCTCACCTGGCGAGTAGCGGTCCAGCTCGCCGCGCAGCCTTCCGGCCAGTTCGACCACACTGCTACGCTCGTACATGAGAGCCAAAGATAGCGCTATCGCTCGGATGCCGGTAGCGGTGAGCGGCGCCGGCCCGGCCGCGGCGCGCGGCGGCACCGCCCTGGCCGCGCTGGGCGTGGCCGCCTTCTCCCTCACCTTCCCCGCCACCGCCTGGGCCCTGGAGGGCCTGGGCCCGTGGTCCGTGGTCGCCTGCCGGGTGGTGCTGGCCGCGCTGGTCGGCGGCTGCTGCCTGGCCGTCCGGCGGGTGCCGCCGCCCGCCCGCCGCCACTGGCCCGGCGTGCTGGTCGTCGCGGCCGGGGTGGTGGTGGGCTTCCCGCTGCTGACCACGCTGGCCCTGCGCACCGCGAGCACCGCGCACGCGGCCGTGGTCGTCGGCCTGCTGCCGCTGGCCACGGCCGCCTGCGCGAGCCTGCGGACCGGGGCGCGGCCCTCGCGGCTGTTCTGGGCGGCGGCCCTGACCGGGGCGGCCGTGGTCGCGGGCTTCACCGTCGCCGGTGGCGGCGGCGCGCCGGCCTCCGGCGACTGGTACCTGTTCGGCGCGCTGCTGGTGTGCGCGGCGGGCTACACCGAGGGCGGCAGGCTGGCCCGCGAGCTGCCCGGCTGGCAGGTCAGCGCCTGGTCGCTGGTGGCGGCGCTGCCGCTGGCCGTACCGGGCGCGGCGGTCGCCCTGCTCGCCGAACCGGTCCACGCGGGCGGGCGGGCCGTCGCCGGGGTGCTGTGGCTGGCCCTGGGCTCGCAGCTGCTGGGCCTGTGGGTGTGGTACCGCGGCCTGGCCGCGGCGGGCGTGGCCCGGGCCAGCCAGCTCCAGCTCGCCCAGCCGCTGCTGACCCTGGTGTGGTCGGTGGCCCTGCTGGGCGAGCACCTGTCCCCCGCCGCGCCGGCGGCCGCGCTGGCGGTACTGGCGTGCATCGCCGTGACGCAGCGGGCGCGCGCCGGGGAGGGCCGCCCTAGACTTGGCGCCGAGGGCGACCAACCCCTCAACACCCTGACGGGGAACGACCGGGAACCGGACAGGAGGTCATGGCCGATGCACGCGACCAAAGGCGACCGGCTGCTCGTACACGGCAGGACCGTGGGGCAGCGCGACCGTACGGCCGAGGTGATCGAGGTCCTGGGCGAGCAGGGCGAGCCGCCCTACCGCGTCCGCTTCGAGGACGGGCACCAGTGTCTGATGTCCCCGGGCCCGGACACGGTGGTGCGCCACCTCTCCGAGGCCGAGAAGCAGCAGTAGCAGGCACCCGGGCGGCGGCCCGCTGAGGCTCAGCGCGGCGGCCGCACCCGGGTCGGGTAGTGGTCGGCGACCACGCGCGCCATGGCTCCGGTGCGGTCGGCGGCCACCTCCCGGGCCGCGAAGTACACGTTGCCCCGCACCTGCGGGTAGCGGTGGCCGAGGGCGACGTGCCGGGACAGCTCGGCCGGATTCCGCCACGGGGCGGGCTGCGCCGCGTCTCCCGCCTTGTACAGCGCCTCGCCCACGTACAGCCGCACGCCCGTGCCGCGCACGGTCCGCGCCCACCAGGGCACCAGCGTGGCGTAGTCGGCGACGGAGAAGCCGATGTGCCAGTAGACCTGCGGCACGATGTAGTCGATCCAGCCCTTGCGCACCCACGTGCGGGTGTCGGCGTACAGGTCGTCGTAGGTCTGCACCCCGGCGCGGGTGTCGGAGCCGCGCGGGTCGGTGGACCGGTTGCGCCACACGCCGAACGGGCTCACGCCCAACTGGACGCCCTTGCGCAGCCGGGCCAGGCGGTGGGCGGTCTCGCGCACCAGCCGGTCGGTGTTGTGCCGGCGCCACGCGGCCCGGCTGGGGAAGTCCGCGCCGTACCGGGCGTAGGCCGCCGCGTCGTCGAAGACCTGGCCGGCGACCGGGTAGGGGTAGAAGTAGTCGTCCCAGTGGACGGCGTCGACGGGGTAGCGGCGGACCGCGTCCAGCATCGCGTCCTGCACGAAGCGCCGGACCTCCGGCAGCCCGGGGTTGTAGTACAGCTTCCCGCCGTACGGCACCACCCAGCCGGGGTGGCGGCGGGCGGGGTGGCGGGCGCTGAGCCGCCCGGGGTCGGCGTGGTTGGCGATCCGGTACGGATTGAACCAGGCGTGCAGCTCCAGGCCGCGCTTGTGCGCCTCGCGGACCGCCGTGCCCAGCGGGTCCCAGCCCGGGTCCCGGCCCTGCGTGCCCGTCAGGCACTCGGCCCACGGCTCGTACGGGGACGGCCACAGCGCGTCGGCGGTGGGCCGGACCTGGAAGATCACCGCGTTCAGCCGCCGGTCGACGGCCGCGTCGAGCAGGTCGAGCAACTCGGCCCGCTGCCGCGCGGCCGGCAGGCCGGGCCGGGAGGGCCAGTCGCGGTTCGCCACGGTGGCCAGCCACATGCCCCGCAGCTCCCGGCGCCGGTGCCGGGCCCCGCCGGGCCGGCCATCGGCCTCGTACGCCGCGGCCTGCGCCTCCGGGGCCGGTGAGACCGCCGCCAGGGCCGCTCCCGCCGCTCCCGCCGCCAGCGTCCTGCGCGTGACCTGACCCATGTGCGCTCCTCGACGTCGCCGGAACCGTACGGGCGTTCCCGTGCCGATCATGGGGGTCGGCGCCGGAACCCGCAATCCCCCGCGCGGGCCGCCCGGCCGCGCGTCACCCGGGCGGGTGACGCGCGGCCGGCCTTCCCCGCCGCCGCCGTCCCGCGGGCCGCCCGTT
>NZ_JAVSCF010000126.1:0-18213 GCF_031932565.1 Streptomyces sp. B1866 | reverse complement strand
GCCGCGCGCAACGCCGTGACCTGCTCGTTTGTCCGTTCGTGGATGGTTCCAGGCATCATGGAACTACCCCTCTGTGGGTTGGGGGAGCGGCGATCTGCTTGGCGGTAGTGCGCCGCTCCCTGCTTGTCTCGAATCGACGTGCCTTGACCGGGTAAGCCCCCGGTCAGGGCACGTCGAGTAGAGGCGCAAAACACGCCTCAGTGGCCCGTCAGCACCTGTCCTCCAGGCCCCAACAGCTCTAGAGTGTTCTAGAGCGGGTACTTGAGTGTCAAGGGCCGTACTAGAGCACTTCAGAGCGGAGGCGTGTAATCGTGGCTGAGAACCACCAGGGGCTCGCCCCCTACCGGCGCATTGCTGCGCAGATCAAGGGTCGGATCGAACGCGGAGAGCTCCGCCCGGGCGACCGCATCCCGTCCGTTCGGGAGATCGAGCGCACCGAGGGTGTCTCGACCGCGACGGCGACCCGCGTTGCTGCCGTACTCAGGGCAGAGGGGTACGCCGAGTCCATCCCGGGTGTCGGCACGATCGTGAGTGCCCCGCGCAAGCAGACGACGGGACCGGACCGGCTGTCGATGCTTCGAGCTGGTGGCAGCGGTTTCCGGTCTGGTGAGCGCACGGAGATCCTGTGCTCCGCACTGGTGCCAGCAGCAGAGTCGATCGCTGCTGCTCTGGGTGTCCGTGAAGGGGAAGACGTCGTTCAGCGACAGCGGGTGTACCGCGATGACCAAGGGGTCGTTGCCCTGTCGACTTCCTGGCTTCCCGGCGAACTCGCCGAGTCCGCCCCTGAGCTGCTCTCGGTAGAACCGTTGCCGAAGATGACCTTCGGCCTCGTGGAAGAGCGAACCGGGCGACGAGTCGTGCGGCGTCGCGACGTGGTGGCCATCCGGCCTGTGCCGGAAGACGTTGCCGAGACGCTAGGCGTGCCGGTCGGAACGGCGGCACTGACCATGACTAACTGCTACTGGGACCAGAACGGGGCCGCGACGGAATACGCGATCGACTTCCTGGGCACAGGCCGGGAGCTCTCCGCTGAGTACGAACTGGACTGACTGAAGGAAGGACCGCCCTTCGGGCGGGCGTTCGTCGGCGCGCCGTCGCCCCGTGGGGTCGGCGGCCGTCGCGCGTCTGCGGCCGGACGTGCGACGGGGGCGCGCCTTCCAAGGGATGCGGCCGTCTGCCTGCTCCGGTCTGCCAGGGGTTCCCGAGGCTTTTCAGGGGGGGAGGAGTCGGCGCCGTACGTGCAAGAGGAGCACCCCGGGGGGAGACGTGCTCCTCTTGCTCGTACGGACGACGCGGCCGGTGCCCCCTCTGAAAAGCCGCATGCTGCGGCAGAGGGTCGTCGGCAGAGGGCCCGTGGTGGCCCGTGGGAAGAGACCACCCCCGCCCGGCCGGGTGGTCTCTTCGGTGCCTGCCTCGATGAGCCGTGGCTCGGGGCATTGCGGGTCCGCCGAGGGGCCCTCCCCTCCCTAAGAGCCTCCCCGGTGATGTGTCCGGCCGCAGACGCGTGACCGCCGTCAGCCCCACGGGCCGACCGCGCGCCGACAAACGTCCGCCCGAAGGGCGGTCCCTCTTGGGGCGCTCCCCGTCACTGTCTGTATCAGGGAGGGAGGTAGGGCCTCACCTGGCGGGCCCTGTTCGAGGGGTTCAGGACCCGTCCCGGGGGTGGCCTCCCTGCCTTCTTGGCCTCCCTGAGCCATGGTCTGTGCAGGTCGGGCCAGGGAGGCATGCCCAGGGAGGCGGGCAGGGAGTTCTCCCTGCCCNAGGGAGGCATGCCCAGGGAGGCGGGCAGGGAGTTCTCCCTGCCCCTCCGGGCGCCTCCCTGTACTCAGCGTCGCCATAGCGGCGTGCAACCCA
The DNA here is from genome assembly GCF_031932565.1 of Streptomyces sp. B1866. Classification (NCBI taxonomy): domain Bacteria; kingdom Bacillati; phylum Actinomycetota; class Actinomycetes; order Kitasatosporales; family Streptomycetaceae; genus Streptomyces; species Streptomyces sp. B1866. The sequence goes on along the minus strand of NZ_JAVSCF010000126.1, from coordinate 16,359 downwards.
CCGTGCGGCCGGGCCTCCCCGGGCGGCGGGAAGGCCGCCCGGCCGGGGCCAGCACCCGGAGCGATAGCGGCCCCGGCCGGGGTCCCCAACCCCGCGTAGGGCCGGTTCGGCGCCTTCCCGCCCCCGGGCCCGCTAACGGCTAACAGCCTGCTCAACGGCCGTTCGAGCCGCTAGCGGGGCCGCTAACGTTAGCGGGGGTCGCCGCTAGCGTTAGCGGCCCCCCGCCGCCCCCGTCGGGCCGTCTGTGGGCCGTGCGACGACAGCCAACGACGACCAATGACGACCAACGACGACGGCCAACCGATCGGACCCCACCCCGCAGAACGCCAGCTAGATCCACGTATCCAGCCACATGCGGTCGCGCCAGGAGTCGATGGGGATCGCCGTGCCGCTGTACAGCGGGTAGAAGTAGATGAAGTTCCACACGATCAGGAGCACGAGCACGCCCGAGGCGACCGTGCCCGTCACCCGCCGGGTCTCGGTGGCGCCGGGCGGCCCGAGCATCGCGCCGACCATCATCGACACCGCCAGGCACAGGAACGGCACGAAGACGACCGTGTAGAAGTTGAAGATCGTGCGGTCCTGGTAGTGGAACCACGGCAGGTAGCCGCCGACCAGCCCGCACAGCACCGCGCCCGCCCGCCAGTCGCGCCGCAGCGCCCACCGGTACAGCAGGTACAGCACCGCGAAGCACGCCGCCCACCACAGCAGGGGCGTGCCGAGCGCCAGCACCTCCCGCGCGCACTTGCCCGGCGCGTCCGCCGGGCAGCCCTGGTGGCCGGGCTCCGGCGACTGGTAGAAGAAGGACACCGGGCGGGACTGCACCAGCCAGCTCCACGGGTTGGACTGGTAGGTGTGCGGCGAGTCCAGGCCCACGTTGAACTTGTAGACCTCCTTCTCGTAGTGCCACAGGCTGATCAGCGGGTTGAACCAGGACAGCGGCCCGTGGTCGGTGTGGCCGCCCTCGGTCTCGGCCCAGTGGCGGAAGTAGCCGCTGTGCTCCCAGCCGCGCTCCCGGGAGTACGTGCCGCTGTGCGCGAACCAGCCCGACCAGGTGGCCAGGTACGTCACCAGGGCCACCGGCACCAGGGACAGGAACGTCCACGGCGTGTCCCGCAGCAGCGAGGCGCGGCGCGGGCGCAGGGCGCCGGCGGTGCGCCGCGAGGCCATGTCCCACAGGACGACCATCACGCCGAGCGCGGCCAGCACGTACAGCCCGGACCACTTGGTGGCGCAGGCCAGGCCCAGGCACACCCCGGCGGCCACCCGCCACGGCCGCCAGCCGAGCTTCAGCCGGCCGCCGATCTCCGGGTCGGGCCGGGCGGTGCCGTCGGCCCCGACCGGCAGGGCGGCGGCCAGCCGGGCGCGGGCCTTGTCGCGGTCCACGAGCACGCAGCCGAAGGCGGCCAGGACGAAGAACGACAGCACCAGGTCCAGCAGGGCCGCGCGGGACATCACGAAGTGCAGCCCGTCCACCGCGAGCAGGCCGCCGGCCAGGCAGCCCAGGAAGGTGGACCGGAACAGCCGCCGCCCGATCCGGCACAGCATCAGCACCGACAGCGTGCCGAGCAGGGCGACCATGAAGCGCCAGCCGAACGGGTTCAGCCCGAAGATCTGCTCGCCGATCGCGATGACCCACTTGCCGGCCGGCGGGTGGACCACGTACCCGGCGGAGTCGCCGAGCGGGATGTGCTGCGGGTCGGCGAGGATCTGCTCGTTGGCGTCCTTGGGCCAGGTGCCCTCGTACCCCAGCTTCAGCAGCGCCCAGGCGTCCTTGGCGTAGTAGGTCTCGTCGAATATGACGGCGTTCGGGCTGCCCAGGCGCCAGAAGCGCAGCACGCCGGCCAGCAGCGCCACCAGCAGCGGCCCGCCCCAGCCGGTCCACCGGGCCAGCCGGGCGGCCGTCGCGGGGGTGGCGCCGAGGGTTTCCCACAGCCGCGTGCCGGGCTCGCGGTACGGCGGTACCAGCCGCTCGCGCACGTCGGTCCGGGGCCGGCCCGGGTATCCGAAACGGCGCAGCCGGCGCTGCCAGGCGGGCGGCTCGCCTGCGGCGTGGCCCTGCCGGATCCGGGTCGCGGTGTCAGTCGTCACGCGGCCCATCGTAGGGAAGGCGTCCGACATCGGTACCGACCATGCCGAATACGGCGGGCCGCACCCTTGCGCGCGGGGGCGGCCGCGGGTCCCGCGCCGGGGCGGTGCGCCGGCCCGCGGGCCGGCGCGCGGGCCTTGCGAGAATGGCCCGGTGACAGGAACGCTCGTACTGGCCGGTACCCCGATCGGGGACCTCGCCGACGCCCCCGCCCGGCTCGCCGCGGAGCTGGCCGCGGCCGACGTCGTCGCCGCCGAGGACACCCGGCGGCTGCGCCGTCTCACCCAGGCGCTGGACGTGCGGCCGGCCGGCCGGGTGGTGTCGTACTTCGAGGGCAACGAGGTCGCCCGCACGCCCGAGTTGGTCGAGGCGCTGGCGGCCGGCGCGCGCGTGCTGCTGGTCACCGACGCCGGCATGCCGTCGGTGTCCGACCCGGGCTACCGGCTGGTGGCCGCGGCCGTCGAGCGCGGCGTGCGGGTCACGGCCGTGCCGGGCCCGTCCGCGGTGCTCACCGCGCTGGCCGTGTCCGGCCTGCCGGTGGACCGCTTCTGCTTCGAGGGCTTCCCGCCGCGCAAGGCGGGCGAGCGGCTGGCCCGGCTGCGCGAGGCGGCCGGCGAGCGCCGCACGCTGGTGTACTTCGAGTCGCCGCACCGCCTGGCCGACACCCTGGCGGCCATGGCCGAGGCGTTCGGCGGCGACCGCCGGGCCGCGGTGTGCCGGGAGTTGACCAAGACCTACGAGGAGGTCCGGCGCGGCCCGCTCGCGGAGCTGGCGGCCTGGGCCGCCGAGGGCGTACGGGGCGAGATCACCGTCGTCGTGGCCGGGGCCCCGGCCGCCGGGGCCGAGGCGCCGGACGCCGCCGAGCTGGCCCGCCGGGTGGCCGTGCGGGAAGAGGCGGGGGAGCGCCGCAAGGAGGCCATCGCGGCGGTCGCCGCGGCCGCGGGCCTGCCCAAGCGGGCCGTCTTCGATGCCGTCGTCGCGGCAAAAAACACGGTCGAAATCGAGCCATCGCCGGGTAAAGGACTCTCGTGAGAAGCAAAGCTTCGGCCGCGTAGCCGGACGTTTTCGGCATAGCAGGACCAAATCTGGATCAAGGGGTACTGCTATACGCGCGGGTAAGGCGTCCACTGGGACCGGGATGTCCAACCCGGAAACACTTGTCCTGGGGACAAGAGGAGCTGCCATGAGCGAGATCGCAGGAACCTCCCGCGGCGTTCACCCGATACGCCGCGCCGGTGGCCCGGCGTCCGCGGAGAACGTCCACGAGGCGTACTCCTTCGCCTGCATGAGATGCGGGCACGGCTGGGAGCAGGCGTACGAGATCGAGCACCACGTGGACGCCGGCGGCCAGGCGTTCGTCGTCTACTACGCGGAGGGGGCCCGCGTCCGGTCCCCGCTGACCAGTCCCACCTGTGTCAACTGCGGCGAGCACGTGGTGCGCATCATGCGGCCGGGGCAGGTCTCGACGGCCGTCGCGCACCAGCGGACGCGGCGCGCGCCCGCGCGGGCGGCGGGAGAGCCCGCGCGGGACGGCGACGCGCCGGCGGAAGGGCGGCGGGAGCACCACTGGCTGGCGGACCTGCTGCGGCCGTTCAGCCGCCACCGCGCATGAGCGCGGCCGTTCCCGGATGAGCGGAATGCCGCGGGTGTCCCGGGACGTGTGACCCGGGACACTCCGGCGGTATTCCTAGAATGACGCCATGGCGACAAAGGCACCGGCTCACGACGGCAGCGACGGCAAGAGCGGCGCGGCAAAGAAAAACAAAAGGGATTCGGATGTCCCGCCGCCGCTCCCGGAACCGCTGCGGGTGCCCGTCGCCGATTCCCACACCCACCTGGACATGCAGCGGGGTCCGGTCGACGAGGCCCTGGCCAAGGCCGCCGCGGTCGGCGTGACGACCGTCGTCCAGGTGGGCTGCGACCTGCCCGGCTCCCGCTGGGCCGCCGAGACGGCCGCCGCGTACGACGGCGTGTGGGCCGCCGTCGCCCTCCACCCGAACGAGGCCCCCCGGCTCGCCGACCTCGACGCCGCCCTGGACGAGATCGACGCTCTCGCCGCCCTGCCGCAGGTCCGCGGCGTCGGCGAGACGGGCCTGGACTACTACCGCACCGGCCCGGAGGGCGCGGCGGCGCAGGCCCACTCCTTCCGCCGCCACGTCGACATCGCCAAGCGGCACGGCAAGGCCCTGGTCATCCACGACCGCGACGCCCACGACGACGTACTGCGCATCCTGGCCGAGGAGGGCGCGCCCGACACGGTCGTCTTCCACTGCTACTCCGGCGACGCGGACATGGCCAGAATCTGCGCCCGGCACGGCTACCACATGTCCTTCGCGGGCAACGTCACCTTCAAGAACGCCCAGCCCCTGCGCGACGCCCTGGCCGTCGCCCCGGCCGACCTGGTCCTGGTCGAGACCGACGCCCCCTACCTGACCCCGGTGCCCCACCGCGGCCGCCCGAACGCGCCGTACCTGATCCCGGTCACGCTGCGCGCGATGGCCGACATCAGAGGGGTGGACGAGGACACGCTCGCGGAGGCGGTCGCGGCCAACACCGCCCGCGTCTTCGGCTACGAGCGGTAGGCCCTGTCACCCCGGGGTCCGGTCCGGCCGCGTACCCTGCACCGGTGAGCACCACCGGTCCCGCCGACCCCGGCCCCGACGCCCTCCTCGCCGCCGACGCCCTGCTCGGCCCGGCCGACGTCCGCGAGCTGGCGGCCCGCCTGGGCGTGCGCCCGACCAAGCAGCGCGGCCAGAACTTCGTCATCGACGCCAACACCGTCCGCCGCATCGTCCGCACCGCCGGCGTACGGCCCGACGACGTCGCCGTCGAGATCGGCCCGGGCCTCGGCTCGCTGACCCTGGCCCTGCTCCAGGCCGCGGACCGGGTCACGGCCGTGGAGATCGACGACGTGCTGGCCGCCGCCCTGCCCCGTACGGTCGCGGACCGGCTGCCGGACCGGGCCGACCGCTTCACCCTCGTGCACGCCGACGCCCTGCGCGTCACCGAGCTGCCCGGCCCGCCGCCGACCGCGCTCGTGGCCAACCTGCCCTACAACGTCGCCGTGCCCGTCCTGCTGCACATGCTCGCCCGCTTCCCCAGCATCGAGCGGAGCCTGGTCATGGTGCAGGCCGAGGTCGCCGACCGGCTCGCGGCGCCCCCCGGATCCCGGGTTTACGGCGTCCCGTCCGTCAAAGCCGCGTGGTACGCCGAGGTGCGCCGCGCGGGCTCCATCGGCCGCACCGTCTTCTGGCCCGCGCCGAACGTCGACTCCGGCCTGGTCTCCCTCGTCCGCCGCGCCGCGCCGCCGTCGGCCGCCGTACCGGCCGAGGAGGTCTTCGCGGTGGTCGACGCGGCTTTCGCGCAGCGCCGCAAGACGCTGCGCGCGGCGCTCGCGGGCTGGGCGGGCTCGGCGGCCGCCGCGGAGGCGGCGCTGGTGGCGGCCGGGATTCCGCCGGGGGCGCGCGGCGAGTCGCTGACGGTCGAGCAGTTCGCGGCGCTCGCCGAGCAGCGGCCCGCGCGCTGAGCGGCCCTGCCGCGTCCAGGACAATGAGTCCGCCGCCCGGCGCCGCGTCCTGGCCCGTACGGCCGGCCCGCGCGCGCACCCGGGAAACGCCCGCACCGTCCCGCGGGCGCCGCACCGCATCGAGGAGACCCGCACCCGTGACCCGTTCCGTGACCGTCCGCGTCCCCGCGAAGGTCAACGTCCAGCTCGCGGTGGGCGGCCTGCGCCCCGACGGCTTCCACGACCTCGCCAGCGTCTTCCTCGCCGTCGGCCTGTACGACCGGGTCACCGCCGCCACCCCGCCCCCGGGCGCCGCGCCCGCCGGACCCCGCCTGACCGTGTCCGGGCCGGACGCCGCGCAGGTGCCCGTGGACCGTACGAACCTGGCCGCGCGCGCCGCCGAACTGCTCGCCGCCCGGTACGGCGTCGCGCCCGCCGTCCACCTGCACATCGACAAGGACATCCCGGTCGCGGGCGGCATGGCGGGCGGCAGCGCCGACGCCGCCGCGGCGCTGGTGGCCTGCGACGCCCTGTGGGGCACCGGCGCCTCCCGCGACGACCTGCTCGGCCTGTGCGCCGAACTGGGCAGCGACGTGCCGTTCAGCCTGGTCGGCGGCGCGGCGCTGGGCCGCGGGCGCGGGGAGCTGCTCACGCCGCTGGCGGTGGGCGGACCGTTCTTCTGGGTGTTCGCGGTGGCGGACGGCGGCCTGTCCACACCGGCCGTCTACCGGGAGTGCGACCGGCTGCGCGAGGCCGCCGGTACGGGGGCGACGGCCGCGGAGCTGCCCGCGCCCGAGCCGTCCCCGGCGCTGCTGGAGGCGCTGCGGACCGGGGACGTGGCGGGCCTGGCCGTGGCCCTGGCGGCGGGCGGCTCCAGCAACGACCTCCAGGCGGCGGCGGTCTCGCTGCGGCCCTCCCTGGCCGGCACCCTGCGGGCGGGCACGGACGCGGGCGCGCTGGCGGCGATCGTGTCCGGCTCCGGGCCGACCTGCGCGTTCCTGGCGAAGGACGCGCAGGCCGCGGCGGAGGTCGCCGCCGCGCTGCGCGCCTCGGGCACCTGCCGGGAGGCGCGGGTGGCGGCGGGGCCGGTGGACGGCGCCACGGCGCTGCCCGGCTGACGGGCCGCGGACCGCGGGACCGCGGCGGGGCCGCCGCCGAGGCGCGGGCCCGGCAGGCGCACGGCAGGGAGACCGGAGGCCAGAAGGGCGTCCGGGATGAACGGGGTGAAAAGGGGCCGGAAAGAACACCGGGACCAGAGGGAAAACCGGTGAGAAAGCCCCGAGTCCGGTCAATCCACCATGAGTCAAGCGATGCTGGTTGTACCCGGACCTAACCTGCCGGTCCACGGGGGCCCTCAGCGTGAGCCGGACGACAGGGGTGAACCGATGCTGTGCCAACGCTGCCAGCTGACCCATCCGGGACCCAACGGGCGCTGCACCAACTGCGGCGACGCCACAGCGGCGGTCTCCGCGGTGCCCTTAGAGGACCACGGGGCCGCCCACGGCGGATACGTGCCCCTGCTGCTGCGCCCGCTGCCGGTCGCCGCACTCGGCGCGGTGGCCTCGGTCATGCTCGGGCTCGTCGCCTGCATGGCACTGCTGCGCCTGATCGCCGACGTCGACGCGTACACCGCGCTGGACGACCCGCGCGTCCTCTACCTGGACAAGTCCTTCTGGGACTTCTGGAACCTGATGTGCCTGCTGATGATGCTGGGCTTCGCCGGAGCGGTCCCGTCCTTCCTGGTCTGGTTCTACCGGGTGCGGATGAACGCGGAGGTGCTCGCGCCCGGCCGCCAGCGGCAGGGGCCGGGCATGGCGATCGGCGGCTGGTTCATCCCCTTCGCCAACTGCTGGGTGCCCAAACAGGTCGCCGACGACATCGTCGCCGCCAGCCGCGCCGAGGCGGCCGGCCCGCCCCGGCGCGGCACCTCGGGCGGCCGGGGCTGGCTGCCCGGGCCGGGCGTGGTGCGCGGGTGGTGGGTGACCTGGGTGGGCTCCGGCGTGGTCGCCACGTTCGCCTGGATGCTGCTGTACGTGGCGCGCGAGCGGCACGACCTGGCGGCGCTGCGCGCCGGGCTGATGCTGCTGGCCTTCGGGGACGCGGGGCTGGTCGCGGCCGCGGTGCTCGGCGTGTTCACGGTCCGCATGGTCGGCGGGCTCCAGGAGGCGCGGTTCGGCTTCGCCCGCCGCGCGTACCCGTTCGCGCCGCCGTCCGGCCAGCTCCCGCTGCCGCCCGGCCCGATCCCGCAGCAGCCGGCGTACGGCCGTATGACGGGCTCGGTGGCGACCGGCGGCCAGACCACCGGCACCCACACCAGCACGCACCACACCAGCACCCACCACACGAGCACCCACCACACCGGCACCCACGCCACCAGCTCCTCGGGGACGGAGGCGCCCACGGTGCCGACCATGCCGTCGGCCGGAACGGGCAACTCCACGCCGCCGCGGTGGGCGTCCGGCGCGTGACGGCCACCCCGGCGGCGCGGTGTCCGGCCGCCGGCAAGCGCGGTGCGGCCCGGCCGCCGGGCGTGACGGCCCGGCCCGTACGCCGCGAGCACGGCCGCCGGGCCCGCGGACCCCGCCACCGGGAGGCGGCCGGGCGGCCGGGCACCCCCTCGCGGCCGACTAGGCTGGGGCGCTGGAAGATCCGGCGTCCCAGGAGTGAGATGGCCACCAACCTCGTCAATCTGGAAGGCGTCAGCAAGGTCTACGGCACCCGTGCCCTGCTCGACGGCGTCTCCCTCGGTGTGAACGAGGGCGACCGGATCGGCGTCGTCGGCCGCAACGGGGACGGCAAGACCACCCTGGTGCGCATCCTGGCCCGGCGCGAGGGCGCCGACAGCGGGCGCGCCACGCACGCCGGGGACCTGCGGCTGGGCCTGCTCACCCAGGAGGACTCGCTCGACCCCGCCGCGACCGTGCGGCACGAGGTCGTCGGCGACCTCGCCGACCACGAGTGGGCGGGCGACGCCCGGATCCGCGACGTGCTCACCGGCCTGTTCGGCGGGCTCGACCTGCCCGGCTTCCCCCGGGGCCTGGACACCGTCATCGGCCCGCTGTCCGGCGGCGAGCGCCGCCGCATCGCCCTGGCCAAGCTGCTGATCGGCGAGCACGACCTCATCTGCCTGGACGAGCCCACCAACCACCTCGACGTCGAGGGCATCGCCTGGCTCGCCGACCACCTGCGCGCCCGCCGCTCGGCGCTGGTGGTGGTCACGCACGACCGGTGGTTCCTCGACCAGGTCTGCACCCGCATGTGGGACGTGCAGCGCGGCGCGGTGTACGAGTACGAGGGCGGGTACAGCGACTACGTCTTCGCCCGGGCCGAGCGGGAGCGGATCGCCGCCAGCGAGGAGGCCAAGCGGCAGAACCTCGTCCGCAAGGAGCTGGCCTGGCTGCGCCGCGGCGCCCCGGCCCGTACCAGCAAGCCGCGCTTCCGGATCGAGGCCGCCAACGACCTGATCGCGGACGTGCCCCCGCCCCGGGACTCCGCCGAGCTGATGCGGTTCGCGAACTCCCGGCTCGGCAAGACCGTCTTCGAGCTGGCGGACGTGACCGTGACGGCCGGCCCCAAGGTGCTGCTGAAGCACCTCACCTGGCAGCTCGGCCCCGGCGACCGGATCGGCCTGGTGGGCGTGAACGGCGCCGGGAAGACCTCCCTGCTGCGCACGCTGGCCGACGCGGACCGTACGGACGGCGAGCGGCAGCCCGCCGCCGGCCGGGTCGTGGTGGGCCGCACCGTGCGGCTCGGCTACCTCTCCCAGGAGGTCGCCGAACTGGACCCGGCCTGGCGGGTGCTGGAGGCCGTGGAGCGGGTGCGGCAGCGTGTGGACCTGGGCAAGGGCCGGGAGCTGACGGCCTCCCAGCTGTGCGAGCGGTTCGGCTTCGGCAAGGAGAAGCAGTGGACGCCGGTCGGCGACCTGTCCGGCGGCGAGCGGCGGCGGCTGCAACTGCTGCGGCTGCTGATGGACGAGCCGAACGTGCTGTTCCTGGACGAGCCCACCAACGACCTCGACATCGAGACGCTGACCCAGCTGGAGGACCTGCTGGACGGGTGGCCGGGGTCGCTGGTGGTCATCAGCCACGACCGGTACTTCCTGGAGCGCACCTGCGACACGGTGTACGCGCTGCTGGGCGACGGGGCCCTGCGGATGCTGCCGCGCGGCGTGGACGAGTACCTGGAGCGCCGCCGCGCCCAGGCCCAGGCGCCCGCCGCCCCGGCCGGCCGCCGGGCCGCCGACCAGCGCCAGGCCGACCAGGCCGGGCCGGGCGAGACGCGGGAATCCGGCCAGAAGAGCGCCGCCGAGCAGCGGGCGGCGCGCAAGGAACTCCAGCGCATCGAGCGCCGCCTGGAGCGCATCGGCGCGGAGGAGGCCGAGTTGCACGGGCTGATCGCCGAGCACGCCACGGACTTCACGCGGGTCGCGGAGCTGGACGCGCGGCTGCGGGAGCTGACGGGGGAGCGCGACGAACTGGAGACGCGCTGGCTGGAGCTGGCCGAGGACGCCTGACCGCCCGCCGCCCTGCGGCCCCTCCCCGGCGAAGCCGCCTGCCCGCGCGGGCGGCTGATCCCGGGAGACCCGTGAAGAGCCTGTGCGCGTGTGTGAGGGTCGCGTCACGGGCCGGTGTCGGACGGCCGGAGGGCCGGTGGCCGGACGGCGGCGCCGTCAGTGCCGGGTGATACAAAGAACTCCCGCTCTGCCTGCACCGTGAACGGCGGGACGCCAGGCCCGGCTCGCTTCTTCCCGGAGGGCTCACCGCCCCCGGGAGCGCGGGGGAACCGGCCGGACCGTGGCCCCGCAGCGAGAAGGAACCCTCCATGTCACAGCCGCCACCGCCGCCGCAGCCCCCTCAGCCGCCGCCGGGCGGCTTCGGTGCGCCGCAGGAGCCCGGTTACGGCTACCCGCAGACCCCGCCGCCGGCGCAGCCCGGGCAGGCCCCGCCGCACGCCCAGCCCACCCAGATCAGCCAGCCGGTCCAGCCCGGCTACGGCTATCCGCCGCCGCCCGGCCAGATACCCCAGCCGCCGCAGGCTCCGCAGACCCCGCCGCCGGCCCCCCAGCCCGGCTACGGCTACCCCGGCCAGCCGCCGACGCACGCGATGCCCACCCAGGTCGGCATCCCCGCGCCGCCCGGCCCGGGAGCGCCCGCGCCGTACCAGCAGCCCGTCCCGCCGCCGCCCGGCTACGGCTACCCGCAGGCCCCCGGCCAGACGCCCCCGCCCTACCTCGGCGGCGTCCCGGGCGCGCCCGGAGGCGGCGGGGGCCGCCCGTCCGGCAGGCAGCGCATGGGCGTGATCGTCGGCGCGGTGGTCGCCGTCGCGCTGGTCGCAGTCGGCGGCATCTGGCTCGCCACCAAGGACGACGGCGGCAGCGAGGCCAAGGACAAGGACAAGGGCACCAGCCAGGGCGTGACCAGCGGTCAGGACGGCGGCGGCGAGGACACCCCGCCCCGCACGGTCGACGGGCGCCTGCTGAGCACCGTCCCCATGCCGGCGGTGCAGGACCAGGTCACCGCCGAAGGCATGTGGGTGACCGACAAGAACTTCGTCAAGTCCGGCGCGTACGAGATCGTCGGCTACCCCGTGGCCGGCGGCCCCGCCCAGTGGCGTATACCCCTGCCCGGCGAGGTCTGCTGGGCGTCCAAGCACGTCACCAGCGACGGGCTGACGGCCGTGCTGTTCCAGCCGGCCAAGGTCGACCGGGCGAAGCGGCAGTACCCCCGCTGCAGCGAGGTCGGCCTGGTGGACCTGCGCGGCGGCAGGATGCGCTGGCAGCGCAACGTCGCTGGCGGCGATGAGAAGCTCAGTTTCAACGAGGTGACCATCGGCGCCGGCACCGTGGCAGCGGGTGGCACGTCGGGCGGTGCGGCGTGGTCGCTGGACGGCGCTCAGCTGTGGAAGCCCAAGCCGGACGAGCAGTGCTCGGACGACGGCTACGCCGCCAGCGAGACGAAGCTGGTCGCCGTCCGCCGGTGCGGCGAGTACGACCGCCCGACCCTCCAGGTGCAGACACTGGATCCGAAGAACAAGGGGGCGGTGAAGTCCTCGTACAAGATGTCGCAGGGCGTCAAGTGGGTGCACATCGCATCGGTCGATCCGCTGGTCATCGCCTTCGAGGCGAGTGAGGACGTGGATGTCGGCGGCCGTGGGCTGTCGGACGTCTGGGCCATCGACGACAGCACTCGGCAGGGGACCGTGCGCGGCAGGACCTCGGTAGCGAAGAAGTACACCGCCAAGTGCAAGTCCACGAACGTCGAGGGCTGCGACCAGATCGTCGTCAGCAAGTCCGCCGACGTGATGTTCCTGGCGACGAACCCCCGCTACAACTCCTCCACGACGAAGAACGAGATGGTGGCCGTCAGCCTCAAGTCCGGACAGGTCGTCGGCAAGTCGGACGGCGTCAAGGAGGCCTCGGTCACGCCGATCGGGCTGGACAAGGACGGCCAGGTGCTCCTCTACCAGGAGAGCGGCTACACCCAGGGCGGCGCGCTCTGGCGGCTCGACCCCGCCTCGTACAAGAAGGTGAAGCTCCTTCAGAACGGGGCGGCCGGCGCGCAGATGGAGAAGAAGTTCAGCCCGGAATACCAGGACTTCAGCTACGCCGGCGGTCGGCTCTACATGGGCGACCACTACGCGACGAAGCCCCACGGCTCCTTCGATCAGGACGACCCGCTGGCGGCGATCTTCGGCGCGAGTTGAGCCGGCGGGTCCGCCGCGTTCCGTGACGGCGCCGGGGACCGTACCGACGGTACGGTCCCCGGCGCCGCCGTGCTGGTGGGACGGCGGATCCCGGTCCGCCGGAGGCTCCTGCCGAGTAGGGGGCGCGCGAAGCCGTGCCGAGCGTGTAGCTTCCCCCGGGTCAGGATGTCGGGGACTCGGGGACGAGAACGGTGGGAGGCGTTCGCGCGGACGACAGGGGCAAGGGGGCCGCTGGGGCCGGGACTTCGTTCCTGGGCGGATGGGGGGGTAGCTCATGGGCGTGCGACTCATGGTGGTCGACGACCACCGTCTGCTCGCGGAGGCACTTGCCTCGGCGTTGAAGCTGCGCGGGCACCGGGTGCTCGCCGCGGCGGCGCCGAGCGCGGGCGCGGCGGATCTGGTGGTCAGCAGAGCACCGGAGGTGTGCCTGCTGGGCACGGCCACACCGGCCGAGCCCGGCGTGTTCGATCCGGTGGCGCGGATCAAGCGGGAGCGGCCGCAGGTGGCGGTCGTCGTGCTCGGGCCGGTGCCCAGCCCGCGCGGCATCGCCGCCGCGTTCGCGGCCGGCGCGTCCGGGTACGTGCGGCACGACGAGCGGATCGACGGCGTCGAGCGGGCCATGATGAAGGCGCGCGCGGGGGAGGTGGCGGTCGCGCCGCAGCTGCTCCAGGGCGCGTTCGCCGAGCTGCTGAACCCGGCCGCGCAGCCGGACGACGAGGGGGCGCGGCTGATGGACCTGCTCACCCCGCGCGAGGTGGAGGTGCTGGTGCGGGTCGCGGAGGGCGAGGACACCCGGCTGATCGCGGCGGGCATGGGCATCGCGCCCAGCACGGCCCGCACGCACGTGCAGCGGGTGCTGATGAAGCTGGGCGTGGGCTCGCGGCTGGAGGCGGCGGCCCTGGCGGCGCGTACGGGCCTGCTGGACCGCGTCGCCCGCGACCCGGCCCCCGGCACCGGGCTCCCGGCCCCCGGAGCCGGGGCGCAGTGACCGGCGGGCCGGTACGGGCGCTTGGGGCCGGGCCGTACGGGCGTAGGGCGGGCCGGTACGGGCGTACGGCCGACCGCGGCGTACGCGCTCGTACCGGCCCGGGACCGCGGCCCCGCGGCAGCGGTCCCGGCCCTACGGCCGCCGGTCCTCGGCCCCGGGCTCCTGCCCGGGCGGCGGTGCCGCCGGCGGGGCCACCGGGCGCAGCCACGCCCAGGCCAGGAAGAAGGCGCCCAGGGCCAGCATGCCCAGGCCCGTCCACAGGTTGATGTTGATGTCCTGCGCCTTCTTCAGGTCCGCGTCGGACGCGGTGATCCCGGCGACGGTGACGATGACGCCGTAGACGGCGAACAGGCCGCCGATGATGCGGCGGATGTCGAACAGGCGGGCCGCCGTCGCCGACGCGCGCTCCAGTTCCTCGACGTCGCGCTGGTACTCGTACTCGCTCATGGGTTGCCTCGGCAGGGTCGGAGGGGTCACAGGGAGAACGGGACGTAGCAGGCCGCGGCCAGCAGCACCGCGCCCCACCCCAGCAGCGCGGGCCTGCGGTACCAGGCGTCGTCGCCCTCGGCGGGCGGCTCGGCCATGCCGGGCGAGCGGGTGCCGTAGACCAGGCCGGCCAGCGCCTCGGCGGGCTTGGGCCGGGTGAACAGCGACACGGCGAGCATCACGGCGGCGCCGACGGCGAAGGCGACGACGGAGGACACGAAGTTGGCGCCCTGGTCGCTGGGGATGTCCACGACGTGCTGCTTGTAGAGCCAGAAGTAGTTGACCATCGCGGCGACGGTGCCGGTCAGCAGGCCCCAGAAGCCGGCCGCGCCCGTGGAGCGCTTCCAGAACATGCCGATGATGAAGACGCAATACCCTGTCGGATGTGGTTTCTTGGTGCATCGGCCGGTGACGGTCAGCCGGGCGCTTGGCCGCGACGGCAGCGCGCCGAGCCGCTCCCTCTCCCACCTGCTGCTGACCTGGCCTGCGGAGCAACAGCGAGACCGGGTGGACGGTGGACGGCTGGCCCGTGTAAGCCGCTCGGGGACGCCGCTACGTCAAGGGGTGTTCATACAGTGCTGTTTCCCCTAGTCAGGGGCCTGTCTATCGAATCGAGGGCTGAACTCGTCCAGTCAGCCGCCCTCTGAAGGTCACGTAAAAGGCCCGGAACCTTCCCAGTCCTCGGGGACGGGTTCCGGGCCTTTCGTGCTGTGCGGCCCGCCGCGCCCGCTGAGAAGCGCTGTATGGGGCTCGGAGCGGGTGAGCGTCCCCTTGCGTCCCGGCAAGGAACGGGCCCTCAGACGCCACGCACGCCGTAGGCCCGCAAGGCTTCGTCCAGTTCCCGAACGGCTCGCGTCTGCTTCCACGGCTCCAGTTCGGCCCGCAGTTCCCGGATACGGCCAGCAATCCGGGGAGACCGGTTGACGGTCGTAATGCTGGCGGCCATGCCGATTCTTTCGCTTGCTTGATCGATCTCCCCTTGCTGGATATATGCTGACGACAGCCATATCAAGTTATGGGCGTGATCGCTGAGATTTGAGGTGTCCACTAGGGACATGGATTTATGGATCGCCTCTAGCGTCTCGTCGGGAGTGCAGAGATGCAACCCACATTCGGCGCGAATTGCCCAGTGAAAACCTTCCCCATAGAAGTAGTACCATGAAGCCATCGGCTGATCGGCCCCGAGCATGGCGGTCATGGCGTCGAATTCCTCGTCCAGCGCTCGCCGAGTTTGGGCGTGGTCCCCATTTGCGGCGTAAGCGCGAGCAGCTACATTAGCCGCATATCCTCGCGTTGCCCAGTTGTCAGTCTGATTGGCCCAGACTTGAGCAGCGGCGGCATGGTCAATCCCGACCCGAGGTTTTCCCTGCCAGGTAGCCATTTGACTCATGGTGGACAGGATATATGAAACCAATTCGACGTTTTCGGCGTCGTGAGCTGCGGTCCGAGCATCGTCGTAATAATACTGGGCCGACCGGTAGTCGCCAAGATCGAAGAATTGCCAGCCGACGATCTGGCTGAGTTCAGCATAGACCGACAGAAGACGGGGCTTGAGATGACTCGGCGCGTTGGCAAGAAAGCCGCTCACGAGTTCCCGTTGCGCGAAAGCGGTCCGCAGCGCGACTTGCGGTCCGAGCACGTCACCCTGCAAACGGTATTCCGGCAAGACCCTTTCTGCCTGCGTCAGGACGGCATCGTCAATGCGGCGTGAATTGGTGAGCACCCCGTTCAGGCGCTCACGTTGGTCAGCGTGCGCTATATCGAATAGCGGCGCAGCGGCGGCCATTGTGAGAGCCGCGCTGGCTTTTTGAAGCAACTCCCTACGATCCATTTCCGGGTATCCTCGCTGTGTCCACACAAGCACCGCTTGTGCGAGTTCCGTGAGGCTTATGGCCTCGATTTGTCGCATCAGTTCTTTTGGCTCTGTCAGCGATAGCAAGGCCGGTGACTGATAGCTGCTGAAAGCCTCGGTACTCGGCTGCGATTCCGGTCCGCTGCCCACGGTGGGCGGCGCGAATCCTTCCCGACCCTCGTCCGGCTGGTTGCTGTCGATCAGGTCTCTGGTCTCACACTCATAGACCTTCGCCAAGCGTTCCAAAGTGGTCAGGCTCGGCTCACGGCCGGATTGCGGCCACGACTCCCAGAATGACAACTTCTTTTGCGTCATCGGGTGTTCGCTGTCCGGGAACAGCTCGTTCCACCGGTCGGCGACCTGTTGCTGAGTCCATCCCCGGGCAATCCGCATGGCTTGCCGGGCGTTGACCGTCTCCTCGTGCTGGATGCGGGCCGCGATGGCGCCCCACGTCCAGCCCTGAGCCCGTAACCCCTCCGACAGCGCAGCCAACGCGGCCTTGCGACTCCGGTAGTGCCGGTAGTGCTTGCTGTGCGCCAACGCCGGTCTCCTCACCTGCGCTTGCCCGGTGTGTCTCCTTGCCATCGTACGGGCGGTCCGCGTGCCGCTCTGGTGTTCGTATACCCACTTAGGTGGCACCTGACGTGCGACTACTACACGTCCGTAGTAGATCTGCGGACTACGGCACGGCAACGGATCACACCTCTCGGGGTCCCCTCACGGCACCCGCCGGGCGG
>NZ_JAVSCF010000125.1:0-18322 GCF_031932565.1 Streptomyces sp. B1866 | reverse complement strand
GCCGACGGCACCTGCGCGGGCGTGCCCGCCGCGCCCCGCTCCGCCGCGGCCACCGCCCGCGGCACCGCCCGGGACCGGGCGCCGCGCGAGGTGTGCGTGCTCGGCGCGCCCGACGGCTCGCCGCGCTACCGCCTCCAGGCGTACTTCGGCCCGTACGCCGAGGACGCCCGCTCCCGCTTCCCCCGCGACGCCGGCTACGCCGACCCCACGCCCGCCGACCTGCCCGCGGGCACGCTCGGCGGCAGCGTGTACTGGGCCAGCGCCCGCTGCCCGGCCGAGGCCGAGCCCGCGCTGTTCGTCATCGGCCCGGAGGGCGCGGCGCGGCGCACCGGGCCGGACCTGGGCTACGAACGGGCGGCGCTGCGGGCCTTCGCGCACGCCTCGGCGAGCCGGCACGGCTGCGGCACGCCCACGGCGCCCTGACCCGCGCCACCGCCCCCGCGGGCCCGCCCGCCGCGTCCGAAGCGCGGACGCCCGGGCGAGCCCCCGCCAAGCCCGCGGGCCCCTACGCCTCGTCCGCGGGGCCGTCCGCGCGGCCGTCCCCGCCCGGCGCCGCCGCGTCCCCGCCGCCGCTCTCCGCACCCTCCCCGGCGCCCTCTCCGGCCGCCGCCCAGAAGCGGTCCACGATGCCCTCCAGGAAGGCCCGCGCCTGCGCCGCCGCCGCGTCCGCCGCCGTGCCCCGGCTGAGCGTGGCCGTCAGATGCGACTGGTACTGCCCGTACAGCTCCCTCAGCGCCCGCTCCACCGCCGGGCGCGGCAGCGGCACCAGGCGGGCCACCGGGCGCAGGTACGCCCGCCAGCGGGTGTCCACCGCGGAGCGCAGCAGCCCGGCCAGCTCCACGTCCCGCCCCGTCGCCCTCAGCAGGGCCGGCGGCGGCAGGCCCAGCGCCTCCGCGAGCACCCGCGCCTGCGCGTCCGTGCCGGTCCACCGCCCGGACCGCTCCATCTGGTCGTACGCGAACGGATCCATGCCCAGGCGCAGGGCGAGGTCGCTGGGCGCCATGCCGCGCGCCACCCGGTACTCGCGCAGCGTGGTCGGCACGCCCAGCAGGTCGCCGGGCGCGCACCACAGGGCACCGGCCAGCGCCCGCAGTTCGGCGTCGTCGGGTGACGCCTCGCCCGCCTCCCAGGCGGCCACCGTCGCCGGACTCGCCCGCACCCCGTACGCGGCCCACATGCCGTACGACACGTGAGCGTGCGTCATGCGCAGCCCCTCGCGCAGCCTGCGGACAGCGCCGGGGTCGAACGACGGCCGGCGGGGCTCCTCTGGACGGGGGGACGAACGCACCTGCGGCAGGATAATCGGACGCGATTACCCCCGCAGGAAAAACCGTCGAAACGGCCGCGGCCCGGCGCCCGGAATGTGCGGCGATTCAGCCTTTGACCGCGCCGCCCAGTGCGAATCCCCCACCGAGCCGACGCGAAATCAGCACGTACAGCAGGAGTACGGGCGTGGAGTACAGGACGGAGAAGGCGGCGAGCTGCCCGTAGGCTACCGAGCCGTAATTTCCGAAGAACGTGAAGATGGTGACCGAGGCCGGGAGCTTGTCCGGGCTGAGCAGCAGCAGGAAGGGCACGAAGAAGTTGCCCCACATGATCACGAAGCTGTAGATCGTCACCACCGCGACGCCCGGGCCCATCAGCGGCAGGACGACGCGGACGAGCGTCTGCACCCAGCCCGCGCCGTCCGTCCAGGCCGCCTCCTCCAGCACCCGGGGGATGCCGTCCATGAAGTTCTTCATCAGCCAGATGGCGAAGGGCAGGTGGGAGGCGGCCAGGAACAGGGCCGTCCCGGTCAGCGTGTCGATCAGGTTGATCCGTACGAACAGGCCGTAGACCGGCACCATGACCGCCGTGATCGGCAGGCAGGTGGAGAACAGGACGGTCAGCAGGTACGGCCGCACCAGCCGGGCGCGGAACCGGGACAGCGGATAGGCGGCCAGGACCGCGCAGGCCACCGTCACCAGGGTCGCGCCGCCGCACAGCAGCAGGCTGTTGACCATGGGCCGGACGGTGATCTCGTTCGTCCACACCGCCGAGTAGTTGCCGAGCGTGGGCTCGTCGGGCGCGGCCACCCGCAGGCCCGCGTCCGCGTCGAGCGAGGAGAGCACCAGCCACACCAGCGGCAGCGCGAACGCGGCGGCGACGGCCAGCAGCGCGGCGTCGGCGGCCAGTCGGTGCCGGCCGCGGCGCGTGAGCGGCAGGGCGAGCCGGGGGCGGTGCGGGAGACGGGGGAGCGTCGCGGCCACGTCGGACCTCCTCGTACCGTACGGCGGGCGCGGCCCGCGGCCTGGGCGACCGTCAGTGCGGCTCAGGCTACCGGGCGTCACGGATCGGGCTGGTTCCATGAGACCGCCGGGCGCGCCGCGAGGGAAGACGCCGGCGGGCCGTTTCACGTCGATGGCCGCCGCCGCACGCCCCCGGCGCACCGCCGCACGCCCCAGCCGTCACGCCCAGCCGCACGCGCCGCCGCACGCGCCGGGGGCGGCGGTCACGAGGCGAGGCCGCGCGTGGCCTCGACGAGAGGAACCGGCCGCACCCCGGGCCGCCCCGCCGGCGGCGGTCCGTCCGGCTGTACGGACATCACCACCGCCACCTGGTAGTCCCCGGGGCGCCGGGCCACGTCGGCCCAAGTCGTCCCGGCGCACAGGCCGCCGATCCGCGAGGTGCCCGTGTAGGGCCGCCTGCCCACGGGATACCCCACCGAGTTGGCGCCGTTGACCGTACCGGCGCGCCGGTCGGGCTCGGCCCGCCCGACGATGACGCCGTGCCGGAGCAGCAGCGCCGTGGGCGGGATGTCGCCGATCGGGAGACCGAGCATCCGGTGGGGGTCGGCGGAGGTGATGCGGTACGGCGCGGTCAGCGTGCCGGGGCCGCGGCCTAACTCCTCGACGGCGAGGTACAGGCGGTCGCGTGGGCCGCTGACGGCGACCGGCTGCTCGACGCGCCCGCCGCAGGGCAGCGAGCGGTCCTGGAGCCGCACCGGCGCGCTGGTGGTGCGCGGGGTTCCGTGCGGAGTGGCGTGGTCCTGGCCGGTGTCGCACGCGGCGGCGGCGAGCAGGGCGAGGAGCAGGACGGGAAGGGCGTGACGCGGGGCGCGGCGCATGGCGGTCCTCCGTAAACGGTCAGGCGGCCCGGGAGTGGTCCTCGTCGGACGGGCGGGCCGCGTACGAGACGGGGGCCGCGCGAGACGGGGGGCCGCGTGCGATGGGACGGGCGTGCGGTGTCCCCGGTTTCGCGGGATCCGGGACACCGTGGCCGGACCGTGTGGCCGCCCTCCGGACCGGTTTTCCCTCGGCCGCCCGTCCGGAGGCGTGGCGCACCGGCGGCGCCGGGCCACGCGGTGCCATAGTGCTGATCGGTGCCCGGCGCCGCCGCCGCGACGCCGTACGCCGGTCGCGCCCGACACCTCGTGAGGAGCCGCCATGGCCACCACCGCCGACCTGCTCGTGGACGCCTTCGGCCGCGTCCGGGAGGCCGTCCAGGAGGCGGTCGCCGACCTCGGCCCGGACGAGTTGGCCGCCCGCCCCGGCGACGGCGCCAACTCGATCGCCTGGCTCGTGTGGCACCTCACGCGCGTGCAGGACGACCACCTGGCCGACGTGGCGGGCACCGGGCAGGTGTGGACCGCGCAGGGCTGGTACGAGCGGTTCGGCCTGCCGTTCCCGCCGGAGGCGACCGGCTACGGGCACACCGGCGACCAGGTCGCGGCCGTGCGGGAGGTGACGGCCGACCTGCTCACCGGCTACCACGACGCCGTGTGCGACACCACCGTGCGGTACGTGGCCGCACTGGCGGACGCCGACCTCGACCGGATCGTGGACGAGGCGTGGACGCCGCCGGTGACGCTCGGCGTCCGGCTGGTCAGCGTCATCGACGACGACCTCCAGCACGCGGGCCAGGCGGCGTACGTGCGGGGCCTGCTGCGCGCCGGTTAGCCCGCTGCGTCCAGTCCCGCCGACCCGCGCGTGCGGACGGTACGGCCAGCGCGGGCCCGTGGTCTGTGGGCGTCCCGCCATCAGAGCGGACCGTGCCACTAGCGGAGGTGATCCTTCCGTAACAATGGCCTTCTACGGTGATCGGCCATGCGCCGCACCCCCACGCGAATACGCTCCCGCGCCGCCGTCGCCGCCGCGGCCGTGCTGGCCGCCGTGGCCGCCCTGCTGACCACCGGCCCGCTGACCGAGGCGTCCGGCACGGACGGCAACAGCGGAACCGGAGGCAGGGTGCGGGTCCGCGCCCTGGTCCTCACCATGTTCGACGGCGAGACCAAGCCCTGGTTCGACCGGGAGCGGCTGCCGCTGACCATCGAGGTCCCGGGCGCGTACGCCCCGGTGCGCTGCGCGGCGTCCGGGTTGTGCGTCACCACGACCGGCCAGGGGAAGGCCAACACCGCGGCCAGCGTCACGGCGATCCTGGACAGCGACCGGCTCGACCTGCGCCGTGCGTACTTCCTCACCTCCGGCATCGCGGGCACGCCCCCGGAGAACGGCACCCTGGGCTTCGCCGCCTGGGCCCGCTGGGTGGTCGACTACGACCTCGGCCACCACGTGACCACCGAGACCGACCCCACCGTGCCGCACGGCTACCTCAAGGACGAGGACACCGGCACCAACGTCTTCCGCCTCGACGACCGCTTGGTGGACACCGCCTACCGGCTGACCCGCCGTCTGAAGCTGGCCGACAGCGAGGCCGCCGCCGAGAACCGCGCCCACTACCCGGGGCAGGCCGGCAAGACCCCGTACGTGACCGTGTGCGACACCGTCACCGGCGACAACTACTGGACCGGCGCGGACCAGTCGCGGCGCGCCCAGTACATCACCGGCCTGTGGACGGGAGGCCGGGGCGACTACTGCACGACCCAGATGGAGGACAACGCCACCGCCGCCGTCCTCGCCCGGCACGGCCACCTCTCCCGCTACCTCAGCCTGCGCACGGCGAGCGACTTCGACCAGCCGTACCAGGGCCAGAGCGCGCAGGAGGTGGTGACGCGGTTCCCCGGCTACGGGATCTCGGTGGAGAACGCCTACCGGGTGACGGCGAGGGTGGCCCACCACCTGGCGGCACGCGCGTCCTGACCCGGCCCCGCACGCGCCTCCCGCATCACCCGGCCGGGTGAAAGCGCTCTCGGAGCGCCGCCGGGTGTCAGTGGCGGTGGATACGGTGAGTCGGTATCGGATCACCGTACGGAGCGGGCCTGTTGGGGCTGCCCCGGATGCGGTGAGGGTCTGTCGGCGTCCGGGGGGGACCATGGCGAAGCAGCGTCAGCGCAACACGCGGTTGGAAGCGGTGATCGGGGAGACGGGCCTGTCCTACACCCAGGTGGCCAACGCCGTCGTGAGGGTGGCGAGGGAGAGCGGCATCCGGGGGCTGGAGAGGGTGAGCCAGCCGCACGTGTCGCACTGGGTCGCGGGTATCGCGCCCTCGGGCCACACGCCGCGCGTCCTCTGCGAGGTGCTGACCCGTCGTCTGGGCCGCACCGTCGCCCCGGAGGACATCGGCCTCGCGCCCCTGTCCGTGAGGTCGGTGGATGTGCTGGACTGGTTCACGGACACGTTGACCGGGCTGGCAGCGGTGGGGAGAGCCGACTTGGACGCGCAACGCAGGCAGGCGGTCAGCGCAGGGCTCTACACGGTGGCGGCCAGTGCGGTGCCCACTGGTGTGTGGTGGCGGTGGATGGCCGAGCAGGGCAGCACGCGCGAGGCTCGGGAAGGGCGCCGAATCGGGCGCCGTGAACTGGCGAGTGTCCAGGAGATGGTCTCTTTCTTCGCGCGGTCTGATGAACAGCATGGTGGCGGCCACGCGCGCTCGGCGGTCGCGGCATATCTGACGACAGACCTCACGCGCTACCTGAGTGGCAGTTTCTCCGATGACTCGGTACGCCGTGACATGTTCACCTCGGCCAGCAAGCTCACGTACCTCGCGGGCTGGATGGCGTTCGACAACGGAGAGCACTCCATCGCTCAGCAGTACTACTTCTCAGCGCTGAAGCTGGCTGCCGAGGCCGACAACCCGACGATGACCGGGCATGTCCTGCGGGGTATGGCGTTCCAGGCCGTCGACCTCGGCCACGGTAAGCAGGCCCGCGACCTGGCGAGCGCGGCCGTCGAAGGCAAGCGGTACGCGCTGGCCTGCCCGCAGGAGAAGGCACTGCTCAGCGCGCAGTATGCTCGCAGCCTCGCGGCAGCCGGTCAGAAGCGAGCGGCCGCGAAGGAGCTCGTCCGCGCCCAGGAGGACCTGGCCGGGGCGGAGTCGGGTGAGACGGCGCCGGGCCAACTCTTCTCCTTCGGGGAGACGAGCCTGGCGTACCAGGCGGCCTGCACCCTGCGGGACAGCGGCGACCTGGCGGGAGCCCTCCGCGAGTTCCGCCACAGTGCGCGTACTCGCAACGCCAAAGCGTTCCCCCGCATCCACGCCGTGACCCTGGGGCAACTCGGCTCGCTCCAGGTGCGTCAGGGAAACGTGGAGGAGGCATGTAGCACGTGGTCGCAGGCGCTCGACACCATGGACGGCATCCGCTCGGCGCGCACCCGTCAGACCGCGCAGGACATGCGAGCCGCCCTTGCCTCGTTCCGCAGCCGGGGAGTCAGGACCGCCATCGCCCTGGACAACCGCGCCGCCGCGTACCTGGCGGCGAGCGCCTGAGTTCATGCCTTTATGCGCAAGTCCGCGCACACTCGTAGCCGTACCCGGCCGTACGGGCAGATGCTCAGCACAAGCCGAACGCCGACCCCATCGGGAGGTCACCATGGCACTGCACAAGCTGGGCAAGGACCCTGAAAGCCCGAGCGGGGGCTCGCCCACCACGTACTACGACGACCAGACCGACAACTACCTGCTTCAGGGGGTGAAGGTGACCGACGAGGACCGTCTGTCGCAGATGGACGTCCCGGACCACGAGACCGTCATCGAGTTCCCCAGGCGCATGATGCAGTTTTTCCCGGAGGTGAACGGTGGCGGACTCCCCAACGTATGACGAACTGCTGGGCAACAGCCAGCAGTCTGCACTCCACTTGGAGATGCGGGACGGCTATATGCTCGATGACCCGATGTTCATCGCCTGGCAGTCCGGACAGCGGGAAGCCCTCACCGACGGGTACGGGTCGTGGTACGACCTGGTGAGGGAGACGGTCCGCCGTGGTGTGGAAGTCCGTCGGGCCCGGATCGTGTCCGAGCCGGTGAGTGAGTACATCCGGTTCGAGCACGCTGTGACCTTCGCCAATGTCGAGGCGGGAGAGCTGGTGCGCTGGCTTCCGCGCCGCAGTGCGACGGACCTGGCCCTGCCGGGTAATGACTTCTGGCTGATCGACGGTGAGACGCTGCTGATCAACCACTTCAACGGCGACGGCGGCTCCCTGGGGTCCGAGTTCGTGGAAGACCCGGCCGTCGCGAAGCTCTGCGCCACCGCCTTCGAGGCGGTCTGGGAGCGGGCTGTGCCCCATGCGGAGTACCGGCTCGTCTGATCTCATTGGCGTGTGACGTCTCCCCCCACCAGCGTTCAGCAAGCCAGGCGTGCCCTTGGCCAGCGTCTGCGTGAACTCCGTAAGGATGCTGGCCTTACGGCGCGGGAGTTGGCCAGGCGGGCTGGGTGGCACGAGTCGAAGTGCTCCCGTCTGGAGCATGGTCGCACGCAGCCGTCCGATGACGACATCCGTGCCTGGACGTTGCACTGCGACGCGCTGGAGCAGACGGCCGACCTTATCGCCGTCGCCCGTGGCATCCACGGCATGTACGTCGAATGGCGTCGTCTGGAGCGCAGCGGTCTGAAGCAGGTACAAGAGTCGGTGGTACCGCTGTGGGAGCGTACGCAGCGGTACCGGATCTACTCATCGTGGCTGATTCCAGGCCCCGTGCAGACGCGCGGGTACATCGCGGCTCTTCTTTCGGCGATCAGGGACCGGCGCAACCTTGCCGATGACGTTGACGCGGCGGTCCAGGTGCGGATGGACAAACAGCACGTTGTCCATGACGGGCATCGCCGGTTCGCGATTCTCCTTGAGGAGAGCGTGCTGCGGTACCGCATCGGTGATCCCGAGACGATGACCGGGCAACTCGAACATCTCCTCTCGGCGATGTCGTTGCCCTCGATCAGCCTCGGCGTCATCCCGCTGAACGCCGACCGCTCGCGGCTGTGGCCGGTCGAGGGATTCTTTCTCTATGACAACGAGCAGGTCAATGTGGAACTCACCTCGGCCCATTTGACAGTCACCCAGCCGAATGAGATCATCATGTACGCGCGAACATTTTCCCAATTGGCCGACCTTGCCGTTTATGGAGCTGAAGCGCGGGCTCTGGTCAATTCGGCGATCAAGGCGCTCGGGTGACTCATGTCTTCGTCTTCCGGTGTTCAGCAAGCCAGGAAAGCCCTCGGCCTGCGCCTGCGCGACCTCCGGATGGACGCCGGACTCACCGCGCGGGAGTTGGCCAAGCGCGCGGGATGGCACGAGTCGAAGTGCTCCCGTCTGGAGCACGGCCGGACGCCGCCGTCCGACGCGGACATCCGGGCCTGGACCCTGCACTGCGGCGCCGAAGACCAGACGGACAACCTCATCGCCACCGCTCGTGGCGTCGAGGGCATGTACGTCGAGTGGCGGCGGATCGAGCGCGCGGGTCTCAAGCGGGTACAGGAGTCCAACCTTCCGCTGTACGAGCGGACGGCGCGCATTCGCAACTACGAGTCGTGCGTGATCCCCGGCCTCCTCCAGACCGCCGCCTACACCACGGCGGTTCTGGAGACAGTCGTCGCGTTGCGCGACGCGCCCAACGACATTCCGGCCGCCGTGGCTCTGCGTATGGACCGGCAGCGCATTCTCCACTCGGGTGACCGCCGGTTCGCGATGCTTGTCGAGGAGTGGGTATTGCGGACGGTCATCGGCGACGCCGACGTGATGTCCGAGCAGCTCGGCCATTTGGCCGCCGTGTCGTCGCTGCCGTCCGTCAGCCTCGGCGTCATCCCGCTCGGTGTGCCTCGCGGGGCGGGCTGGCCGGTGGAGTCGTTCATCATGTTCGACGACAGCCGAGTACACGCCGAACTGGTGTCCGCGTACCTGACGGTCACACAGCCCGGCGAAATCAGGGAATACACCCGGACCTTCGCGGAACTCTCCCGGATCGCCGTCTACGGGCCCAAAGCAAGGGCGCTCATCACCGCGGCGATTCACGCCCTCGGGTGAACCCCGTGCAAGTCCGCGCACATTCGTAGAGGCCCCGTTCCGCCCGTCCCTACGGTCCTTCGTGAGCGGTGGCCCGAAGACTCCCCGGTCGAACTCCGGGCCGCCGTCGCCGGGCCCGCGTCGGCCGCCCCCGTGTCGGCGCGGGCCCGGCCCCCACTCCGCCCGCCCGAGGAGAACGCATGCGAGCGCTCCCGCTCCGCCCACGGTTCGCCTGGCTGGAGATCACCGGCCTGTGCAACCTGACCTGCCGCCACTGCTACGCGAACTCCTCGCCAAAGGGTGACCACGGGACCATGACGGACACCGACTGGTTCCGCGTGATCGACGAACTCGACGCGCTGGGCGTACGGGACGTGCCGGAGGGCGGCGCCGCGCGGCGCGCCGCCGTGCCGCCGCTGATGTCCCCGCGCCGGTCCGTGCGCTACGCCGACCCCGCTGTCTCCGGTACGGACTGCTGACCGGGGGGCGAACGGGTCCCGCTCCCTGTGGGGGAAGCCCGTCCGTTCTCGCTTCGGGCCGGGGCCCGGGCGGGTAGCGTGGCGTCCCCGACCTCACGGAGGTGCCGCATGCCCCAGGCGCTGTCGACCACCACCCTCTACCTCGCGCGCCGCGACGCGTACGCCGCCTTTCTCACCGCCGCCGACGCCGAGTCCCACGCCGCCCACCACCGGCACGAGGGCCGGTACCCGGACGCGCGGGAGGCCGTGGACGCGATCGACCGGGCGTACGCGGCGACCCGCGCCGCGTTCAATGTCATCGACGTGGAAGCCGCGGGCCCGGTCAAGGAGGGGCGGGTGGTGCTGGAGCGGCTGCGGGAGCTGGACCGGGGGGACGGCGGGCAGCGGGACTGGTACGCGTACAAGAAGGCGCGCGAGGACTTCCTCGCCGCCGCCGGGGCCCACCTGAGGGAGCTCCTCGCCGCAGCGGGCTGAAAACCGGGCAGGCCACCGGGAACATGGGACGCTCCGCATGTGGCGTCCGCGTGTGGCCGCGTTGGATGATGAGCGCACCAACGGCGGCGTCCAGGAAGGGTCCCGTGAGCGACTACAAGGCAACGCACGACTCGGCCGAGCAGATCGTCAGGAGGATCGACACCACCCGCGCCCACACCGCCCGGATATGGAACTACTGGCTGGGCGGCAAGAACAACTACCCCGTCGACCGCGAGGTCGGCGACCAGATCCGCACGGTGCACCCCGGCATCACCGCCTACGCCCGGGCCGACCGCGCGTTCCTGGGGCGCGTGGTGCGGTATCTGGCCGGGGACGTGGGGATCCGTCAGTTCCTGGACGTCGGCACCGGGCTGCCGACGGCCGACAACACGCACGAGGTCGCGCAGCGCGTGGCGCCGGAGTCCCGCATCGTCTACGTCGACAACGACCCGCTCGTGCTCGCGTACGCCCGCGCCCTGCTCACCAGCACCCGCGAGGGGGAGACCGACTACCTCGACAGCGACCTGCGCGACGTGGACACGATCCTGGAGCGCGCCTCGCGGACGCTGGACATGAGCGAGCCCGTCGCGCTGATGCTGCTCGGCGTGGTGATCTTCATCAACGACGACGAGGAGGCGTACGGGCTGGTGCGGCGCCTCATGGACGCGCTGCCGTCCGGGAGCCACCTGGTGCTGTCCCACACCGCCACCGGGCCGGGCTGGGAGGAGATGGACTCCGCCGTCGAGTTCTGGAACGAGCACGGTACGCCCCGGCTCCAGCAGCGCACCGTCGAGGGGGTCGCGCGGTTCTTCGACGGGCTGGAGCTGCTGGAGCCGGGCGTCGTGACGTGCACGCGGTGGCGGCCGGAGGAGGGCGAGGACGCCGACGGCGAGGTGGCCATGTACTGCGGAGTGGGGCGGAAGGCCTAGGCCCCGGCCGGACGCCCGCGTCACACGGTCACACGCGTCACATTGCGTCACACGTCCGCGCGCAGCAGCCGCAGGTACACCGCCGAGAACGCGCCGCCCACCAGCAGCAACAGCAGCGCCACCGCCGTGCCGTACCCGATCAGCGCCTTCTGGAACGCCTGGTCGTACATGAACACCGGCAGCGTCTCGCTCCGGTGGCCCGGGCCGCCGCGCGTCATGGCCCAGATGAGGCCGAAGACCGACAGCGTCTGAAGGGTGTTGAGCATCAGGTTCGTGCCGATCGAGCGGCGGATCATCGGCAGGGTGACGTGCCACAGGAGGCGTGCGCCGCTCGCGCCGTCGACCTGCGCGGCCTCGGTGACGTCCTGCGGGATCTCGGCGAGCGCGGCCGAGTAGACGAGCATGGAGAAGGCCGTGCCGCGCCAGACGTTGGCGAAGGAGACCGCGAGGATCGGCAGGGAGTACAGCCAGTTCTGGGCGGGCAGGTGCAGCCAGTCCAGGACGGCGTTCAGCGTGCCCTCGCGGCGGAAGAACGCGTACAGCAGGAAGCCCGCCACGATCTCCGGCAGCACCCACGAGGCGATGACCAGCGCGCCGGTCAGGGTCCGTACGGGCGCGGAGGCGCGCCGCATCAGCAGGGCCAGCGCGAGGCCCAGGGTGTTCTGGCCGACGATCGAGGACAGCAGGGTGAAGACCAGGGTCAGCAGGACGGCGTTGCGGAAGTCGCCGTCGGCGAAGGCACGCCGGAAGTTGTCCAGGCCCGTGAAGTGGGTGGTCGACGAGCCGGTGAGTTGCATGTCGGTGAAGGCGATGTACGTGCAGTAGCCGATCGGGCCGCCGAGGAAGACCAGCAGCAGGATCGTCGCCGGGGCCAGCGGCAGCCAGCGCAGGGGGCGGCGCGGGCGGCGGGCGGGGGCGGGTGCGGGGACGGGGACCAGGGGCGCTGCCGCCTTGGTGGCCGTGGTCGTCATCGGCGGGGTCCCGCCTTTCCGGTGGGGTTCCCGGTGGGGTGGCCTGTTCCGGTGCCGCTGCCGGGGTCCGTGCCGGCATCGCCGCCGCGGTCCGTGCCGGTGCCGCCCCCGCCGTCCGCTCCGGGCCCGCCGCCGTGGGCCGCCGCGGTCACCGCGCCGTCGGTGATCGACCTCAGCCGCCGGTCGTACGCCCGCGCCGCCGCCTCCGGCGAGGAGTCGCCCGTCGTCACCGCCTCCAGCGCCTCGCCGATCGCGGAGGACACCCGCGGGTAGGCCGGGAGGGCCGGGCGGTAGTGGGTGTCGCGGACCAGGTCGGTGAAGAAGGCCGTGCTGGGCATGGACCGCAGGTAGCGCGGGTCGCGGGCCACGTCGGAGCGTACGGCGATCTGGGCGGCGACGATGTCCCAGTCGGCCGCGTTGCGCTGCGTCTGAAGGGTCTCGACGAACTTCCACGCCAGGTCCGGCTTGTCGCACCGGGCGCTGACCGCCCACGCCCAGCCACCCGACATGCTGACCCGGCCGGGCGGCGCGCCGGTGCGGGTCGGCATGGGCGTGTAGGCGAGCCTGGTGGACCAGGCGGGCCACGGCCTGCTGCCCGAGGGCAGCCAGTACTGCCCCAGCCAGGAGCCGTCCAGGTCGATGGCGAGCCTGCCCTCGGGCAGCCACTCGCTGGTGACGGCCGTGGAGACGTTCGCGTCCAGCGCGTCGGAGACGTCCGGGCCCAGGTGCTCGCGGTAGACGGTGCGCACGAAGCCCAGGGCCTGCCGGAATCCCGCGCCGCCCGTGACCCAGCGGCGCGCCTGAGCGTCGTACAGGGGGTCGTCGCCGGTGCCGTAGAGCAGCATCTCGAAGCCCTGCATGACGGCGCCCTCGCCGGGGGCCTTGCCGGTGTAGACGTTGAGCGGCACGACGTCCGGGACCCGCCGCCTGACCGTGCGGGCCGCGTCGAGCACGTCGTCCCAGTCGCGCGGCCGCCAGTCGGCGGGCAGGCCCGCCCTGGCGAAGACCGCCCGGTCGTACCACAGGGCGCGGGTGTCGGTGCCGTCCGGCACGCCGTACGTACGGCCGTCGGCGGCCCGGACCGCCTCCTTCGCCGAGGCCGCGAACCGCTCCCAGGGCCGCCAGACGCGCAGGTAGCGGTCGAGGGGGCGCAGGTAGCCCGCCTCGATGTCGGAGCCCATGCGGAAGGTGTCCTCGTAGACCACGTCGGGCGCGGTGCGGTCCGAGCGCATCATCTGCTGGACCTTGGTGGCGTAGTCGTTCTCCTGCGCCTGGATGGGCACGAGCTTGATCCGCTTGCCCGGGTTGGCCTTCTCGAACTGCTTCTTCATGCGGGTGAGGAAGGCGTCCTTGAAGCGGTTCTTGGTGTTGGTGCTGCGGTTGTAGGCGACCTTCACGACGTTCGGGTCGGTGCCCGAGCCGCAGGCGGCCAGTCCCGGGAGGGCGGCGGCGAGGAGGATGGCGGCGAGGATCAGGGGAGCGGCGGGGCGCACGGGCACGACCTCCTCGGCTGGCCTCATCGGCGTCGACGGGCGGTTCCGTGACCGTACGATCACGCTCCGTGCGGGGTCAATCCCCTGGAGTGGCCGCGCTTCTGACGGTGTGTCAGTCGACAGCCTATGCCGGACGGGCCCGGCCGGGGCGCGGCGGCGCGCTCGGCGTACGGGTGGTCCCCTACGGGACAGCCTTCAGAGCTCGCGCAGCCAGCGGTAGGACAGCTCCGGGCGCCCCACGTGCCCGTACTGCGGTGTGCGTTCGGCCCGGCCCGCCTCGACCAGGTGCTCCAGGTAGCGGCGGGCGGTGATACGCGAGATGCCGACCGCCTCGCCCGCCGCCCCGGCCGAGATCCCGCCCTCGGCGGCCCGCAGTGCGGCGGTCACCGCTTGCAGGGTCGGGGTGGTCAGCCCCTTGGGCAGCGCGGCGGGCCGCGGCGCGCGCAGCACCTCCAGCGCGCGGTCCACCTCGTCCTGGCCGCTGGCCTCCCCGGAGCTGGCGCGGAAGCGGGCGTAGCGCAGCAGCCGGTCGCGCAGGGTGCCGAAGGTGAACGGTTTCAGGACGTACTGCACCACGCCCAGCGACACGCCCTCGCGCACGACGGTCAGGTCCCGGGCCGAGGTCACCGCGATGACGTCGGCGGCGTGCCCGGCCGCGCGCAGGGCCCGTACGAACGCGAGGCCGTGCCCGTCGGGCAGGTAGAAGTCGAGCAGCAGCAGGTCGGCCGGGGTGCGCTCCAAGGCGCGCTGGGCGTCGCCGCGGGAGTGCGCGGTGCCGACGACGGTGAACCCGGGAACCCGCTCGACGTACATCCGGTGCGCGTCGGCGGCCACGGGGTCGTCCTCGACGACGAGGACCCGGATCGGCGCCGGTCTCGCCGCCTGGGCCTGGGACGGGCTCATGGGGCGGCTCCTTTCGCGGCTGTCGTGCGCTGGCCGCCGCCCGTGCGGGCCGGGCGGCGCGGGGGGCGTACGTACGAGCCTTCTCGTACGGAGCGTAACGAGCGCGGGGCGCGGGCGGGACCCCGGGAGCCGCCGTGGACGGCGTCGGCCCGCCCCGGGCCCAGACGGCGAGACCGGCGGTGCCGCGGTCCGCGTGCCCCCAGCGTCACCGGCGGCGGCGCTGGCCGCGGCGCTGGTGACGCGCGTCCGCCGCGGCGTCGTCGGCCCGCGCGTGACGGCGGCGGCACCGGCCCGTGCCTCCCCTTGTGGCGGCGCGGCCCGCGCCCGTCACGGTCCGCCGGTCCGCGCCTCCTGCCGGACCCGCGACTCCCGTACCCGCAGCGGCAGCCGGGCCGTGAACGCCGCGCCGCCGCCCGCCGCCCGGGACACCTCGACCGTGCCCGCGTTGCGGCGGACGGCCTGCCGGACCAGCGCCAGGCCCAGGCCGCGACCGGGGGCCTTGGTGCTCCAGCCGCGCGCGAAGACCTCCGCGACCGCCGCCGGATCCAGGCCCGCGCCGGTGTCCGCGACCCGCAGCAGCAGCTCCCCGTCGTCGGCCCGCGCGGTGACCGTGACCTGGGCGCGGCGGGCCGCGCGGCCGGGGAGGTCGCCGGCCTCGGCCGCCCCGCAGGCCGCGGCTTCGGCGGGCCCGGCCCCGGGCCCGGTTCCCTCGGCCGGGACGCCGCCGGGCCCGGTCCCGGCGGTCCCCGGGGCGGCCTCGGCGGCCGCGTCCATCGCGTTGTCGATCAGGTTGCCGAGGATCGTCACCAGGTCCCGGGCCGGCAGGCCGGGCGGCAGCAGACCGTCGTCGAGGCGGCTGTCCGGGGTGAGCACCAGCTCGACGCCGCGCTCGTTGGCCTGGGCCGCCTTGCCCAGCAGCAGCGCGGCCAGCACGGGCTCGGCGACCGCGGCCACCACCTGGTCGGTCAGCGCCTGCGCCAGCTCCAGCTCGGCCGTCGCGAACCGCACCGCCTCCTCCGGGCGGCCCAGCTCGATCAGGGACACGACGGTGTGCAGCCGGTTGGCGGCCTCGTGCGCCTGCGAGCGCAGCGCCTCGGCGAAGCCGCGTACCGAGTCCAGCTCACCGGAGAGCGCTTGCAACTCGGTGTGGTCGCGAAGTGTGACCACCGTGCCGCGCCGCTCGCCGCCGCTGACCGGGGAGGTGCTGACGACCACCACCCGGTCGGCGGTCAGGTGCAGCTCGTCCGTGCGCGGCTCTGCGGACCCCAGCACGGCGCGCAGCGGCGCGGGCAGCGGCAGGCCGGCCACCGGACGGCCCACCGCGTCGTCCGGCAGGCCGAGCAGTTCGCGGGCGCCGTCGTTGACCATCGCGATCCGCCCCTCGGCGTCCAGCATGATCAGCCCCTCGCGCACCGCGTGCAGCACGGCCTGGTGGTAGTCGTTCATGCGGCGCAGCTCCGCGGCCGACCGGCCGTGCGTGTGGCGGCGCAGCCGCGCGGTGATGACGTACGTACCGGCGCCGCCCAGCGCCAGCGCGCCGAGCCCGGCGCCCGCCAGCGTCAGGGTCCGGTCGCGCACCTGGGCGCTGATCGTGTCAATGGTGATGCCCGCGCTGACCAGCGCGACGACCCGGCCGCCCGCGCGGGTGTCGCGCACCGGGGCGACCACCCGCACCGAGGGCCCGAGCGTGCCGGTGTAGGTCTCGGAGAAGACGCGGCCGCGCAGCGCGGGACCGGTGTGGCCGAGATACCGCTGTCCGACCTGCCGGGGGTCGGGGTGCGTCCAGCGGGTGCCCCGGAGGTCCATGATGGTGACGAAGTTGACCTTGGTGTCGCGGCGCACCCGCTCCGCGTACGGCAGCAGCACGGCACTCGGGTCGGCGGACCGCACGGCCTCGGCCACGGCGGGGGAGTCGGCGACGGCGACCGCCGCGGTGGCGGCCTGGCGGCGCGCGGAGTCCCGCGCCTGGTCCCGGTCGGAGACGTAGCCGAACGCGGCGTAGCCGGCCACCAGCACGGCGACGAGCAGGACCTGCATCGCGAAGAGCTGGCCGGCGAGGCTGCGGGGGCGGAGCGCGCGCATGGGCCTCAGTCTGCCCAGGCGGCCGGCCGTGAACGAAATGTACGGAAGCGTGACCGCCGTCACATCGCGCGGCATAGTCGCGAAACCGGTCGGGGGCGCGCGCGAGCCGCATACGCGCCCGCTCCGGGCCACCCGCGCAGCGGGACCGAAGGGACGAGAAGGAGAGCAGTCGTGGCGAGACCTATCCCGTCGGCGGGCGTGGGCCCGGAGCCGGGCAGACCAGGCGATACGGGCGGACAGGGCGGTACCGCCGGGGCGGGCGGACCGCAGGGCCCGGGCGGGACGCGCGGAAGCGGCGGTGCGGGCGGACCGGGCGGTGTCGGCGGTACGGGCGGTAAGGGCCCCGCCGGGAGCGCCCGCCCGCGCCGGGACCGTACGTCGTACCTCTATATCGCGGTGATCGCGGCCGTGGCCGCCGGCATCATCGTCGGCTTCGCCGCGCCGGACGCGGCGGTGGAGCTGAAGCCGCTCGGCACCGGCTTCGTCAACCTCATCAAGATGATGATCGCCCCGGTGATCTTCTGCACGATCGTGCTGGGCGTGGGCTCGGTGCGCAAGGCCGCGAAGGTCGGCGCCGTCGGCGGACTCGCGCTCGGCTACTTCCTGCTGATGTCCACGGTCGCCCTGGCGCTCGGCCTGGTCGTCGGCAACGTGCTGGAACCCGGCAGCGGGCTGCACCTGACCGAACACGCCGCGCGGGCGGGCCAGCACCAGGCGGAGGGCGCCAGCGAGTCGTTCTCCGACTTCCTGCTCGACATGATCCCGACGACGATGGTGTCGGCCCTCACCGAGGGCAAGGTCCTCCAGACGCTGCTGGTGGCGCTGTTCGTCGCGTTCGGCATCCAGGCGATGGGCCGGTCCGGGGAGCCACTGCTGCGCGGCGTCGGACACCTTCAGAAGCTGGTGTTCCGCATCCTGTCCATGATCATGTGGGCGGCGCCGGTCGGCGCGTTCGGCGCGATGGCGGCCGTCGTCGGCGAGACGGGCGTGGACGCCCTGAAGTCCCTCGCCGTGATCATGCTCGGCTTCTACGTCACGTGCCTGCTGTTCGTGGTCGTCGTGCTGGGCACGATCCTGCGCCTGGTGGCGGGCGTGAACCTCTTCCACCTGCTGCGCTACCTGGCGCGGGAGTTCCTGCTGATCCTCTCGACGTCCTCGTCGGAGTCGGCGCTGCCCCGGCTGATAGCGAAGATGGAGCACGCGGGCGTCAGCCGGCCGGTCGTCGGCATCACCGTGCCCACCGGCTACTCCTTCAACCTCGACGGCACGGCCATCTACCTGACCATGGCCTCCCTGTTCATCGCCCGCGCCCTGGACGACCCGCTGTCCGTCGGGCAGCAGATCTCGCTGCTGGTGTTCATGGTCGTGGCGTCGAAGGGCGCGGCGGGGATCACCGGGGCCGGCCTGGCCACCCTGGCCGGAGGCCTCCAGTCGCACCGGCCCGAGCTGGTCGACGGCGTGGGCCTGATCATCGGCATCGACCGCTTCATGAGCGAGGCCCGCGCGCTCACCAACTTCGCGGGGAACGCGGTCGCCACCGTGCTCGTCGGCACCTGGACCAAGGAGATCGACCGGGCGCGGCTGCGGGAGGTGCTGGCCGGACGGCTGCCGTTCGACGAGAAGACGCTCCTCGACGACGACGGCGGCGGTGACGGTGACGACGGCGGTGACGGCAGAGGAGACGGGGACGGGGACGGCGCGGACCGGTCGCCCGCCCGGCAGGCGCCCGGCGGCCCGGCGAAGGAGGCGGCCCCGGCCTGAGCCCGTCGGCGCGGCCCGGGCCTCAGCCCGGCGGACCACCGGGCCTGGGCGTGCGGTGCGGCCCTGGCCCGGCGCGCC
>NZ_JAVSCF010000124.1:0-18734 GCF_031932565.1 Streptomyces sp. B1866 | reverse complement strand
TCACGATCTACAGCTGGAGTATTAGGGGACTACGCGGCTACACCGATTGCCTCAGCCAGTGCGGTTGCCTCGCTCTTGAGCGGCCCCGAAGCCGTACGGGCCAATTGCGTAGCGACGGAACGCGCAATCGGGACGAATCTGACAGCTTCCGGGCTCACCCGGTGAGCCCGGCCGAGGTAATGAAGTGCTGCCGCCGTCTCCTGCCTCTGCTGGTGGGCCATCGCGATATCGAGCAGCAACCGTGACCGACGCTCAAGAGAACTGATGCCTTCAGGGGTGATCGACTCGGCACGCCTCAATGCCTCACCGGGAGTCAGCAAACCCACGCCGACACTCACCCCATGGATCGCCACGTTTGACGCGTCAAACGCCGTCGAGGGGTGCGTATATCCACCGGGCAGACGCTGAGCCGTGCGTTGAGCCTCCCCAAGGTACCGCTCAGCATCACCCGACCGGCCATCCAGTCCGGAAGAGATAGCCGCTTGCAGGTTCAGGGCGCCGAATACGCCCAGGACTTCGGGGGAGCCGTTCTCCATCTGACCACGCAGCAACGACATACCCGCTTCGTCGGTCTGTACGGCTTCCTCCGCGTATCCTGCGGCGCGCTGCCCGATAGCCATGGACCACGCCGCCAGCGCGAGAGCGACAGGGCTGTCGGCTTCTTCGCTGTGCCCCCGTCCTCGATCCAGCGCCAGCCAGTAGAGTTCAGGCTCGCAAATGTGGGCTAGAAGCCGCTGGACGAGTCGATAAAGATTAGCGGTAACAGCATGGGCGGCACGACGCTCCACGCCCTCATTCGCTTTGATGCATGCATGAGCGTCATGGATCAAGTCCGGTAGCAGTGCACCGACTTCTGTCCGCTGATGGGTGCTTCGATGCCAGAGCTGCCAGGCGCCGTCTACACGCCCTTTCAGGACTTCGGGCGACACGACATCCCCCGTGGAGATACCACCGAAGGAGACATCATGGAGAGCCGCCCTAATGGCCGGAACGGCACCGTGCGAAATTTTACCGACCGCGTCAGCAGGAATACTCAGGTCCCCGCCGGTCAGCTTTGTCACGTCCAGCACGTGCAAGGCATTGGCGAGCTGCACAAGGTACGTGATCGACGTGAGGCTACGGTCTCCTTTTTCGATCTTCTTGAGCCAGTCGGCTGATTTACCGACCAGGCCAGCCAGGACAGCACGCGACAGTCCCCGCCGTTCCCGCAAGATCTGGATGCGCTCGCCGGTCGTCAAGTCCTCTGGCAGGTCATCGATCGTCATGTCGCGCTCCTTGACAGGGTACTTAGCCCACGAGTCCAGCGTACGCTCCCGACCGCCCGGGAGCCCTGAGCGGCTTCCATGCCCATCATCCGGTAGGGGACAACATGCTGCCCCGGCTGCCGCTCGACGGCGGCCTACCGTCCGTCCGTCCGCCCGAGCCCCCGACGCTCAGACCAGGGTCGACAGCAGCGCGGCATCGTACGGGATCGCCTCGCCGAGCCGGTCGCCGATCGCCTTCCGCGGCCAGTCCGGGTCCGAGACGAGCGCGCGGCCGACCGCGACCAGGTCGAACTCGTCCCGCTCCAGCCGGTCCAGCAGCAGGTCGATCCCCGTGGTGCCGACCTGCTGCGCCTGGTCCTGCGAGCCGCGGAACTCCTTGTCCAGGCCCACGGACCCCACGGTGATCGCCGCCTTACCGGTCAGCTTCCGGGTCCATCCGGCGAGGTTGAGGTCGCTGCCCTCGAACTCCGGCAGCCAGTAGCGGCGCGTGGAGGCGTGGAAGGCGTCCACGCCCGCGGCGGCCAGCGGGGTCAGCAGCGCCTCCAGCTCCGCGGGGGTCTCGGCGATACGCGCGTCGTAGTGGTCGACCTTCCACTGCGACAGCCGCAGGACCACCGGGAAGCCGGGCGAGACGGCGGCGCGCACGGCGGCGACGATCTCCGCGGCGAACCGGGCGCGGGAGGCGTGGTCTCCGCCGTAGGCGTCGGTGCGCCGGTTGGTGTCCGCCCACAGGAAGTCGTCGATCAGGTAGCCGTGGGCGCCGTGCAGTTCGACGCCGTCGAAGCCCGTCCGCTCGGCCGCCGCGGCGGCCTCGGCGAACGCCCCGGCCACCGCGTCGATGTCCTGCCCGCTCATGGCCGTACCGTACGGACGCCCGTCGAGGTCGACCCCGGAAGGACCCTCGGCGAGGACGCCGGCGGGCGGGCTGTCGGCCGGGCGCCGGACGCCGACGTGCCACAGCTGGGGCATGATGCGGCCCCCGGCCCGGTGCACCTCCTCCGCCACCCGGGCCCAGCCCGCCAGCGCGTCCGCGCCGTGGAAGCGCGGCACCCCGTCGTAGGCGGCGGCAGCGGCGCGGCCGACGTACGTGCCCTCGGTGACGATCAGCCCCGCCCCGCCCGCCGCGCGTCGCGCGTAGTAGGCGGCCACGTCCTCGCCGGGCACCCCGCCGGGCGAGAACCGCCGGGTCATGGGCGCCATGACGATCCGGTTCCGGACGGTCAGGTCGCCGAGGGTGAACGGCCGGTCCAGCAGACGCGCGGGCCGGGTGGGGTCGGATATCGATGTCACGTCACACTCCTGGTGGTACGCGGGCGCGGGACGGCACGGGTGCCGCCGCGAACGGAAGACCGGCGCCTGGACTTCGCTCTCCGGCATCCGGTCGGTTTCGGTTTGAACAACCCGTCGCGCCGTTTCGTTCCGTACCGGCTCGTACGGGTCCCCTCCCGCGACCGCCCACTGCCCGGTGTCCCGCGCCGCGATGACGAGGGCGGCCTTGTCAAGAGCGCACCCGACCGCCCCGGACCGCACAAAGACGCCCGTGGGGTGCTCAGCAGCGGTGGATTCCGGCCGGGTTGTAGGTGGAGGTGACCCGGTACGTGCCTGCGGTGGGCGCCTTCAGCCGGATCCAGGGGCCGGACTCGGCGAGGCAGCCGGGGGTGACGGTGAGCCAGGGCGAGTAGGGCACGCGCAGGGTGGCGGTGCCGGGCCGGGGCATGGTGACGGTGATGTCGGTGGGGGTGCTGCCGGTCACGGTCGCGGGCGCCGCCGCCAGCGGTACGGCGTCGCGGAACCGGTAGATCTTCCAGTGGGTGTCCTGCCAGACGAGGTCGAGCCATTCGGGGCCGCTTCTGATGACCGCGGCTTCACGCTCGGCGGGCCCGTCCGGACGGCCGTCGTGGGTGACCACGTATCTGACGGACCAGTGGCGCAGCCACTGCCGATAGGTGGCGGGGGTGAGCGTGCCGTCGTAGAAGAGCCGCCCGCGTTCGACGTCGAGCTGCCGGTTCCAGCCGCGCGCCATGTGGACGTGCGGCGCGAAGGCGGGCGCCTCACGGTGGTTTCGCGCGGGGAGTACTTCGACCCGCCAGCGCTCGGCGTCCAGGCGGCGCAGTTCCCCGATCACGCCGTCGGTGTCGGCCGCCCAGGCCGGGACGGTGGTGTAGAGCACCAGGTCCTCGACGGTCTTTTCCGCGACCCAGGCCGCCGACAGGCACAGCGTCACGAAAAGCACGGATATTCGAGATGTCTCGGCGCGGGCGCGCCGGCGTATCGGAGCGCCGGCGCCGTGCGTCACAAGGGCCGCGAGCAGTACGGGCGGTGCGGCGAGTTCCGCGAGCCGTTCCACATTGGTGCCGACCGGGGAGGCGACCAGGTCGCTGAGGACGACACCGGCGGCATAGACGGCGGCGCTGTAGCGCACGACCCGCCAGGACGCGGGCGCCGCGAGGCATACGGCGGCGCAGTAGAGCAGCGGGTGAAACAGGCGGTCGGCGTACATGGGCTGCTCACCGTGGAAGGGGAACAGCAGCGCCGTGGCGCCGGCTATCCCGAGGAACGGAAGAGCGAGCGCACCCGCCTTGGCGAACTGCCTGTCGAGCGCGTACCCGGCGCCCACGACCAGGAGGAACAGCCCGGCGACGGGGCTGGCCGCGGTCGCCAGCACGCTGCACGCGACGGCGAGCGCCGTACGCTTCCGGCCGACCGCCGCACGGCCCGCTCCCCTGCCGGGCGGGCCGGAGAAGGACAGGCAGGCGGCGAGTCCGAAAGCGACGCCGAGCGCGAAGGTGGTACGGCCGGAGGCGACGTTGCACCACAGGGTCAGGCCGGTGAGAAGAGCCGGCCACAGCGGCCGCTGCACCGACGTACGGGCCAGCAGCTGCGCGGCGGCCCAGGTGGCGGCGAGCCCTGAGGCGATGGTGAGGGCCCGCACCCCGACGAGCGACATCAGCGCCGGAGACACGAGGCTGTAGTTCGCCGCGTGCATTCCCCCGTACCAGGAGAATATGTAGGGGTTGTCCAGGTGGTGCTCGCCGATATCCGCCCACGCCAGCTGTGCGGCGAGGTCGCCTCCGCCGGTGGCGAGCCAGACGCCCCACACGACGTAAAGGGGCAGCACGAGGGCGGTACATGAAACCGGCAGGGGTATTCGCCGCCGTGGCGCCGTTTTTTCGGCAGCCTCGCGGAGAGGCGATTCCCGGCGTGACAGAGTATTCGGCTCATCCCGGAACGACAGGGGCATGATTTCCTTTCAACGGACCGTACGGGCTGGCTTCAAGGAGCCCAGGACTATCCGCCGAAGGACCAACGCCCGCGCATCCGCGGCATGCTCACACCTCGTCCCCGAATGACCGGCGTTGAGATGGTTTGCCCCCGTGACAATGAGTCCCCCTCGGTCGACTTCCGCGCAATACAAACACCAGCGGCCGATTGGCGTGCACATTTCCCGCCGACGCGAAGAGAAGTGTGCCTGAGGTCACACGGCAATCGGCGCCGGCGCACAGCCGAGGGAGCCCGCGGCCCGCGCTTACGGAGACCTGGCCCAGACGGACGCTTTTCGTCACCGGCTTGACCGGTGACGGTCCGTGTGTCACAGTCGGTCATCGCAGGAGCCGGCACGCGTCAGCGCAGGAAGGGCTTCACGTGATCGACAGGCGTTTCTTCAGCACGTTCCTGGGACTGGGCGCCAGTTCGGCCGCCGTCTCACTGGCCGGCCCGCAGGGCCTCCAGACCGCGTCCGCCGCCACCCGCGGCGCACCCGCACCCGCACCCGTGGCAGCGGCCGCGGCCTCGACCGAGCACCCGGTCACCTCCGGCGCGCACCCCGCCTTTCCACCGCTGAAGCAGATCAGGGCCGGCCTGCTGAACGTCGGCTACGCCGAACTGGGCCCCGCCCACGGCCCCGCGGTCATCTGCCTGCACGGCTGGCCGTACGACATCCACAGCTACGTCGACGTCGCCCCGCTGCTGGCCGGGGAGGGCTACCGGGTGATCGTCCCGTTTCTGCGCGGCCACGGCACGACGCGCTTCCTCTCCGGCCGTACGGTCCGCAACGGCCAGCAGTCGGTCTTCGCCCTCGACGTCATCGCCCTGATGGACGCCCTGAAGATCGAGAGGGCCGTGCTGGCCGGCTTCGACTGGGGCTCGCGCACCGCCGACATCGTGGCCGCGCTCTGGCCCGAACGCTGCAAGGCCCTCGTGTCGGTGAGCGGGTACCTGGTCATCAACCGCGAGGCCAACCTGAAGCCGCTGGCCCCCGCGGTCGAACGCGCCTGGTGGTACCAGTACTACTTCGCCACCGAGCGCGGCCGGCGCGCCATGGAGGACAAGGCCCTGCGCCACGACCTGACCCGGCTCGTCTGGGACACCGTCTCCCCGACCTGGGATTTCGACGACGCCACGTTCGAGCGCACCGCGGCGGCCTTCGACAACCCCGACTACGCGGCCGTCGTCGTCCACAACTACCGCTGGCGGCTGGGCCTCGCCGAGGGCGAGCACCGCTACGACGGACTCGAAAAACGGCTCGCCACGCGGCCGGTCATCACGGTGCCCACCATCACTCTCGACCCCGAGCGGGATCCTTTCACCGCTCCGGGCGACGGCGCCTCGTACCGGGACCGGTTCACGGGCGCGTACGAGCACCGGACCCTGCCGGGGATCGGTCACAACGTCCCGCAGGAGGCGCCGGCCTCCTTCGCTCAGGCCGTTGTCGACGCGGACCGCTTCTGACACCCTTGTGTCACCATCCTGACAGGTGACCGACCCGTTCCACCGAGATTGAACGGAGTTCGACCATGGAAACCAAGGTCACGGGAATCAAGGCCATGGAAAGCAAGACCGCGGAAAGCACGGCCGCGGGAGGCGAGAAGGCGGCGGACAGCGCCGCGGCGGCACGCCGAGCGCGGTTCGGCGCGCTTCCCGAGCGCATCCGCTACGAGGACATGGTGGAGGAGAAGACGGCCACGCCGAAGGACCCGGCGCGGTTCGCCTACGACCCCGAAAGGGTGTGGTTGTCCTTCTCCTGCCTCGCCGCCGACCTGGGCCTGTAAGGGGCGGCGACCGGGGTGGCGGTCCTTGCCCGGCGCCGCAGTCACCGGCCAGAATGGTGACGTGAACCTCGACCGCGTAGATCACGTATTCGTCTGCGGGCACCCGGCACTCGACTTCGCCGCCACGCTCCGAGCACGCCGCACGGTGCGCTTCGAGATGCTGGCGGCCCCGGACCGGCTGACCGCATGGTACGTGGAGTCGGGCATCGTCGACGCCGTCTCCCCCGGCCAGGAGGCCGACGTCGAGCAGGCGAGGACCGTACGGGAAGCCGTCTACCAGCTGGTCACCGCTCGCCGGCTCGGGGAGGAGTACGACGGGGCGGCGCTGACCGTGGTCAATAACGCGGCACGCAAGCCGCCCGCGGTGCCGCAGCTCACTCCGGCGGGGCGCTGGACGCAGGCGACGCCGGAAGAAGCCCTCTCCCTGGTCGCGCGCCAGGCCGTCGAGCTGCTGAGCGGGCCGGACGTCCCCCTGCTCAAGGAGTGCGGCAACCCGGAGTGCACCCGCGTCTACGTCGACCGGTCGCGGGGCACGCGCCGGCAGTGGTGCGGGATGGAGTCCTGCGGCAACAAGATCAAGGCAGCCGCGTACCGCGCCCGCAGGAGGACCGCGCCCGCGGCGGCCCACTGACGTCGACGGCGTCGGCACGCCGGACACCACCGCGACGCCGACGCACCAGACGAGTGCCCCACAAGGTTGACATATCAACCCTATGAGGCGGGGCCTCGCACCGAGCGATCCCGCGCGGCCGACCCGGGACCCGGGGCGGGGTGACGCGGACCTCGGCCGCCGCCCGGAGGCCGCCGCGTCGGCGCCCGGCGGGCCGGGCGAGTGGCCGCCGCGTGGCGATCAACGGGCGTGCGCGCAACCATGAGATATCCATTGCGGACATTCCCGACAAAAGTCCCGGAGGAGGGTGCGAGCCACGCGGCCCCAGCGCCGTGAGACTCCCGGCGCCCATGGTCCTGTGCCCCGGCCCCGCGCGGACCGGGCCGGCCCGGTGGGGACCGGCGCGGGCCGCGCAGGCGAGCCGGGCTCCCGGCCCGGTCCCGGCGCGCCCCACGGCGGCCACGGGCGCTCGGGGACGGCTCCTCCGGCACCCACGCGAGGGAGACACCATGAACTCGTCCGGCGCCCCCGCACCCGAAGGCCGCGACCGCCCCGCCCGCGATCAAGCCCTGAGCGCCTCGGAACGCGCGGAATACGACCGGATGCTCAAGGCGGCGCGGGTGCGCCACCGGCGCCTGCGGTACGCGGGAGCCTCGGTGCTGCTGCTGCTCGCGTTCCTGCTCGCGCCGCTCGCCGTGGTCGCCGCGTGGCTCGACGACCAGGTCTCCGACACCGACGACTACGTCCGTACCGTCGCACCGATCGCCTCCGAGCCCGCGGTGCAGGACGCCGTGACCGACCGGCTCACCAAGCGCGTGGTCGGCAACATCGACGTAGCCGCCCTGACCGACTCGCTGGGCGAGGCCCTCGACCAGGCCGGCGCCCCGCCCCGGGTGGTGGACAACGCCGACATGCTCACCGGGCCGCTGAAGAACGCCATCACCTCCTCGGTCCACGACGTGGTGAGCAGGGTCGTGCGCAGCGACCAGTTCCAGGAGGTGTGGCGGAACGCCAACCGGCGGGCCCACGCCGCCGTCGTGAAGGTTCTCACCGGGCAGGGCAACAGCGCCGTCAAGGCCAGCGGGGACACCATCGAACTCGATGTCGGCACCCTTGTGGACGACGTCAAGCAGCGCCTCGTCGACCAGGGTTACGAGCGCGCCGCGGACATCCCGTCGACCGACCGGACGGTCCCGCTGCTGGAGACCCGGAAGCTGGACCAGGCGCGGGACGCCATGCGCGTGCTCGACGTGCTGGGCGTCTGGCTGCCGGTGGCGGCCGTGGCCCTGGCCGCGCTCGCCGTCTGGACCGCCCCCGCGCACCGGGTGGCCCTGATGAGCGCGGCGATCGGCGTGGGCGTGATGATGATCCTGCTGCTGGTCGGCCTCGCCGTCATGCGCCGGATCTACCTCGACTCCGTACCGCCGTCCACCCTTCCCGAGGGCGCCGCGGCGGACGTCTACGACACCCTCGTACGGTTCCTTCGCAACAGCGCCGTCACGCTCCTGGTGCTCGCCGTGGTCGCCACGCTCGCCGGCTACCTGTACGGGCCCGGGCGCGGCGCCCGGGCCGTCCGCTCGGCGAGCACGCGCGCCACCGGAGCCGTCGGCGGCGCCGTGGCCCGCGGCGGGCTGCGCACCGGCGGCGCGGGGAACTGGCTGGACGGCCACCGCCGGTGGACGACCGGCGTGGCCATCGCGGCGGGCGCGCTCGCCCTGGTGCTGTGGAACCACCCCTCCCCGGGCGGCGTGGCACTGGTCTTCGGCATCGTCGTCCTGGTCATGGCGCTGCTCGCGGTCCTCGCCGCGGCCTCGGACGGGCCGCCGCCCCCCGCCGGGCAGGGCCCGGGCGGCGCGGGCGGACCCGCCGCCGGTCAGGCGCGGGCCTGAAGCGCCCCGGCCTCCGCTCACGCC
This sequence comes from Streptomyces sp. B1866, assembly GCF_031932565.1. NCBI lineage: Bacteria > Bacillati > Actinomycetota > Actinomycetes > Kitasatosporales > Streptomycetaceae > Streptomyces > Streptomyces sp. B1866. The sequence goes on along the minus strand of NZ_JAVSCF010000124.1, from coordinate 9,898 downwards.
CCCATCAACCGATGGCGACCGTTCCCTCCCGGACCGGGCGGTGGACCTTCCGGCGGCCCCGCCGTGACCACCGCCCACGCGGCGCGACCGATCGCGCGCCAGACGGCCGACGCGCGGCGCACCCGTCAAGCGGGTCCCGGCACGTACTCGCCACCGATGACGGAAGTCCGACGCCGCGGCCTCCCCGGCCCGCGTCGGGTGGCCGGCGATCGGCGCCCTCGCCCTCCTGGCGCTCGCCCTCGGCACTCTCCAGTCGGTGGTGGAGCCCGCGCTTCCGCTGCTGCAACGACAGGCCTACGGCAGGCGGTCGGTGCCGCCGTGGGCCAGGCCCGTCTGGTAGGCGATGACGACGAGTTGCGCCCGGTCGCGGGCCTCCAGCTTCGTCATGGCGCGCTGCACGTGGGCGCGGACGGTGAAGGGGCTGAGGAACATCCGCTCGGCGATCTCCTGGTTGGACAGGCCGGTCGCAACCAGGGCCACCATCTCGCGTTCGCGCGGGGTGAGCACGGCGAGCCGTTCGGGGCGGTCCGACGGGGCGTCGTCCGGTGTGGACAGGAAACGGGCGACCAGGGAACGGGTCGCGGCGCGGGACAGCAGCGTGTCGCCGGAGGCGATCGTGCGCACGGCGTCCAGCAGGTCCTCGGCCCCGATGCCCTTGCCGATGAAGCCGCTGGCCCCCGCGCGCAGCGCCTGCGCGACGTGCTCGTCGGTCTCGTACGTGGTGAGGATCAGGATGCGGCTGGCACGCAGCTCCGGGTCCGCGCAGATCTGGGACGTGGCGGTGAGACCGTCCACCTCGGGCATGCGGATGTCCATGATCACCACGTCCGGACGCAGCTCCCGGGTGCGTCTCACCGCCTCCCTGCCGTCGGCGGCCTCGCCGACGACGGTGATGTCGTCGGCGCTGTCGAGGAGCATCCGGAAGGCACCGCGCAGCAGGGCCTGATCGTCGGCGAGCAGCACCCGGAGCGTCACGGCGCGTCCCCGGCCTCTGCGCCGCCCGTCGCTCCGGCGGCCCTTCGCCTGGTGTCCCTGGCGGGCGGGAGGGGCAGCTGCGCGGAGACGAGGAAGCCGCCCTCGGGGCGCCTGCCCGCGGAGAGGTGCCCCCCGACCGCGGTGGCACGTTCGCGCATCCCGATCAGACCGAAACCGGGCGGCCGGTCCGGTGCCGTGGACGCCATCGTCCCCGTGGACGCACTCGTCCCCGTACGGGCGGCGCCCCCGCCGTCGTCGGCGACGGTGATGGTCACGCGATCGCGGTCCCAGGCGAGGCGCACCCGGGCGCTGCCGGTACGGGCGTGCTTGGTCACGTTGGTCAGGGCCTCCTGGACGACGCGGTAGGCGGTGAGGTCCACTCCCGGCGGCAGCGGCCGGGCCGTACCCTCCTGGTGCACCGACACCTCAAGACCCGCGCGGCGGAAGGAGTCGAGGAGCGTGGGAAGCCGGGACAGCCCGGGCGCCGGATCGGCGGGCGCGGGCGCGTCCCCGGACTGGCGCAGCAGACCGACCGTGGCCCGCAGGTCGTCGAGCGCGTCGCGGGTGGTCTCGACGAGTTCCTTCAGGCTCTGGCGGGTCTGCTCCGGGCGGACGTCGAAGAGGTGGGCGGCGACCGTGGCCTGAGCGTTGGCCAGGGTGATCTGATGGGCCACGAGGTCGTGGAGCTCCCGGGCGATGCGCACCCGCTCCTCGGCCACTCGTCGGCGCGCCTCGCTGTCCCTGCCCTCCTCGGCCCGCCGGGCCCGCTCCTCCACGGCCGCCAGGTAGGCCCGCCGGTTGTGCGCCGAGCGCCCGAGTACGCCGGCCACCAGCGGGAACGCCGCCACCGTTCCCATCCTGCTCGCGTCCTTCCACGAGAGGTCGTCGAACCAGGGGGTGGCGGCGAGCACCAGCGCCGCGGAGGCGAGCGACACCATGGCCGCCGCGCGCCGCTCGGTGCGCGCGTGGAGCGCGTAGGAGTAGGCGGTGATCACGGCGGGGGCCATGATGGGCGGGCTCAGCAGGAGGCCCAGGGGCGGCACCAGCACGCCGGCCGCGGTCGTGGCCGCCAGGGCGGCCAGGGGTGCCCGGTGCCGCACCGGCAGCACGGCACAGGACAGCACGGCGACGACGTAGGCGGCGGCGGGCGGCGGTGACAGCGTGTCGTCGACCCGCACCACGCCGCCGAGCAGACAGAGCACGAACCCCGTCGCCGTGACCGCTCCCTCTCGCCGCCACGTGCCGCGCGGTCGCCGGCCACCGCCACCCGTGTTCGTCATGGCCGGCTCAGTGCGGGCGGACGGGGGGCCGCGGCACCGCCGCCGCGTCCGGCGTGGCCGCGGAGGGCGGGGCGTGCCTGCTCAGTGACGCACCCTCGATGTCCGCGTTCGGCAGCACACGCTTCAGGATACGGGGCAGCCACCAGGCCCGGTGGCCGAGCAGTGCCAGGACCGCGGGCACGATCGCCATCCGGACCACGAAGGCGTCGAAGGCGACGGCGGCGGCCAGGCCGACGCCCATCGTCTGGATGGTCGGGCTGTTCATCCCGACGAATCCGGCGAACACGCTGACCATGATGACCGCCGCCGCGGCCACCACCCGTCCGCTGTGCCGGAAGCCGTTGACGACGGCCTCGTCCGGGGACGCGCCGTGGACGTGGGCCTCCCGCATCCGGGTGACGAGGAAGACCTCGTAGTCCATGGCGAGGCCGAACACGATCCCGATGATCAGAATCGGCATCAGCGCCATGACCGGTCCGGTCTGCTCGATGCCGAGCAGGTCCGCCGCCCAGCCCCACTGGAAGACGGCGACGAGGACGCCGAAGGCGGCGCCCACCGACAGCAGGAAGCCGAGCGCGGCCTTGACCGGGACCAGGACCGAGCGGAAGACCACCGTCAGCAGGAGTACGGCCAGGCCGATGACGACGGCCAGGTAGGGGACGAGGGCGTCGGACATGGCTTCGGAGATGTCGATGTTCATCGCGGTGGTGCCGGTCACCAGGACGTCGGCGCCCGTGTCGGCCTCGACGCCGGAGACCGCGTCCCGGATCGCGTGCACCAGGTCCCTGGTCTCGCCGCTGTTCGGCGCGGTCTCCGGGACGGCGGTGAGGACGGCCGTGTCCTCGGCCCGGCTGAGCACCGGATCGCCGACGGACGCGACCCCGTCCAGTTCCCGTACGGTCGTGGCGACCAGGTCCGTGACGGCACGGGTGTCCGCGGACCGCGATGCGTCCACGACCACGGTCAGGGGGCCGTTGAAGCCGGGGCCGAAGCCGTCGGACAGCAGGTCGTAGGCGCGACGCTGGGTGGTCTCCACCGACGCGGACTCGTCTCCGGGCAGCCCGAGTTCGAGGCCCAGCGCCGGGAGGGCGGCGGCGCCGAGGCCGAGTCCGGCGGTCAGCAGCACGGCCACCGGCCGGCGCAGCACGAACCGCGCCCAGCGGGTGCCGAGGCCGGGTCGGCCGTCCGCGGCGGGCACCGCGTGTCCGTCTGCCTGCCGGGTGGCCTTGCGGACGCGGCGGGGCAGCACCCGCCGGCCGAAGGAGCCGAACAGCGCGGGGACCAGGGTCAGGGCGACGAGCACGGCAAGGGCCACGGCGCCCGCGCCGCCGAGGCCCATCCTGGTGAGTTCGGGGATGCCGACGACCCCGAGACCGGCCAGGGCGATGAAGACGGTCGCGCCGGCGAAGACGACCGCGGAACCGGCCGTGCCCACCGCCCGGCCGGCGGCCTCCTCCGGGCCGCTGCCCCGGGCGCGCTCGTCGCGGAAGCGGGAGGTGATGAAGAGCGCGTAGTCGATGCCGACCGCGAGCCCCAGCATCAGCGCCAGGATGGCGACGGTGGACGTCAGGCCCAGCGGTACGGCCAGCGCGGAGACCAGGCCGAAGGCGATGGCCACGCCCACGAAGGCGGTCAGCAGGGACAGTCCGGCCGCGGCCAGCGACCCGAGGGCGACCACCAGCACGACCGCGGCCACCGCCACACCGGCGATCTCCGTCGTACCGCCCGGTTCCTCTTCCGCGTCCAGGGCCGAGCCGCCGATCTCCACGGTCAGCCCCGTGTCCCGGGCCTGGCCGACGGCGTCCTCAAGGGCGCTCTTCGTCGACCCGGTCAGGTCGGCGGTGTCCGCGGTGTAGGTGATCGTGGAGTAGGCGATGGTGCCGTCCGCGCTGACAGCGCCGGTCTCGTAGGGATCGGTGGTCGACGCGACCTGACCGCCCCGGCCCAGCGAGCCGAGCGCGTCCTCGACGGCCGCCCTGTTCTCCCCGGCCGTCACCCGCTGCCCGTCCGGAGCCCGGAACACCAGACGGGCCTCGGCACCCTGGGAGTTGCTGTCGGGGAAGCGCTGGTCCAGCAGGTCGAACGCCCGCTGCGACTCGGTGCCGGGCATGGACAGGTCCTCTTCCTCCCCGGCCGGCGCCACGGCGGCGGCGACGACCGCCAGCAGCAGGCCGCCCAGCCACAGACGAAGCACGAGCCGCCGCCGCCGGAAGGACCACCGTCCGACCCGGTAAAGGAATGTCGCCATCTGCTGATCGCTCCAGACACCGCTAGGCAGGGAAACGCGTGAGATGCACGCGCCTCCCACACTCCCGTCCGGCGCCCCGCGGGACATCGTCCCCCGCTGCCGTCTTCGCCTGGTGCTCACGGACCAGGCACGCACGCGGCCTGGTGCGTACGCACCACAGGCCGTGCTGGGCGGGGGCTGGATCTCCGCTGCCGGCCGAAGCCGCCGGGCCCGGCGATGGAGGTGGAGTGGCTGGAGAACTCCCCGTTCGACCAGCACGACCTCCGGGGCGCCGCAACGCCACCGCGCCGCGCTCAGCCCGGGGACCCCGCGCTCACGCCCGACCCCGTGCCCGCGGTCGCCGTCTCACGCGGGCTTCCGGCCGGGGGAGCCGAAGACCCCGAGGAAGAACCGCATCAGCTCGTCCTGGATCTGGTCGAGCGTCGCCTCGACGGCTCCGGCGGACCAGCTGTAGAGCAGACCGTTGACGGCGCTGAGGAAGGCGAAGGCCGTGAGGCGGTAGTCGCGGGCGGCGATCTCGCCGCGCTCGGCGGCGACGGCCAGCTGGGCCAGCAGGAGTTCGGCCCAGCGGACCCGCGTCTGCAAGCGGCGGCGTTCGAGGTCCGGGCTCACCCCGACGACCTCGACGAACATGATCCGCATCCTCCGGGGATCGGCGGCGGCCGCCGAGGCGCAGGCGCCGAACGCGGCTGCCACCCGCTCCAGCCCGCTGTCCTCGGCCACCTCGCCGAGCGCGGCGATCACGGCCTCCTCCATCCCGCGGTGGCTCTCCTGGTACAGGACGGTCAGCGCGTCCTCCAGGTTGCGGAACTCCTCGTAGAACTGGCGGGTCGACAGGTCGGCCCGCGCGCACAGGGCCGGGACCGAGGAGGTGCGGTATCCGGGCCCGGCGCCGAACAGCTCCAGGCCCGCGTCGAGCAGCCGCCGACGCCGGTCCGCCCGCCGCTCCTCCGCCGACCTGCCCGCATAGGGACGGCTCGGCCGCTTCGCCGCACCGGACACGCCGCCTCCTTTTCTTCACATCCTTCAAGCGATTCTGCCCTGCACGCGGTCTTGTCAGGTCACCGCCCGGGCCCTACCTTCTGGTAACCGGATCTGAAGTGCGCGCGTTTCACAAATGCCTCGGCGCGGAGGCGGCGGATGCCATGAGTGTCCTCCACCGAGCCGCCGACCGGGCGAACCGTCCCCCGCCCTCGCGACGACCGGCAGGGAGCGGGCCCCACGGCCCCGGTGGGCCGGCTGGAAACGGTCGCACCTCCGGTCCGCGCTCCTGGACGTACGGACAAGCCCCAGCGCCCTCACCCGACCGTGACATCCCCCACTCCGGAGACTCGACATGCGCTCTCGCGCCAAACTCGCCCTCACCACGGCCGTGGCCGCCGCCGCGCTGCTGGCGCCCACCGTGGCCAACGCCACGGCCGGCCCGGCGGCCGGTGACACGTACCAGCGGTATGTGGCCCTGGGCGACTCCTACGCCTCCATGGGCTCCCTGACCGAGATGTACACCGACCCGGACACCGGCTGTATCCGGTCCCACGACAACTACCCCGCCATGGTGAAGAAGGCCCTCTCCCCGGCCGCGTTCATGGACGCCACCTGCGCCGGCGCCGTCACCGCCGACGTGCTCGACAAGCAGCTCGCCACCGTCACCCCCGACACCGACCTGGTGACCCTGAGCATCGGAGGCAACGACATCGGCTTCGCCGTCATCGCCCTGACCTGCGGCAGCCGCGGCCTCGTCAGCCCCTTCGGGCACCCCTGCCAGGACTACTACAACCAGAACGGCACCGACCAGATCGCCGAAACCATCGCCCTGACCGCGCCGAAGATCGACGCCGTCCTCGCCGCCATCACCCAACGCGCCCCCCACGCCAAGGTGGTGGTGGCCGGCTACCTGCGGCTGCTGCCCGTCGAAGGCGGCTGCTGGCCCTCGATGCCCATCGCGGACGGCGACGTCCGCTACCTCACCGGGGTACAGGACAAGCTCAACGCCATGATCGCCGACCGCGCCAAGGCGGCCGGCGCGACGTTCGTCAACCCCGGCGAGGCCACCGGCCACGACGCCTGCCAGCTTCCCTGGAACCGCTGGATCGACGGCGTCCTCCCCCTCGCCAACGGCACCCCCGTCCACCCCACCGCCGCCGGCCAGCGCCACGTCACCGAGCTGATCACCAGCGCGCTCTGAGCACCCAGCGCCACGCCTGGGCCTCTCCGCACCGGTCGGCCCAGGCCCGCGACTCCGCCCGGTGCGGAGAGGCCCAGCCGACAAACACCCCCGGGCCTTTGACCCGGGGGTTCGCCNCAAACACCCCCGGGCCTTTGACCCGGGGGTTCGCCATGGAGCGGGTGACGAGAATCGAACTCGCGCTCCGAGCTTGGGAACCACCGGGCCTGTCAGGCGGGTCGAGGGTCGTGACCTGCGGCGATGCCGGCTGGAGCCTCGGCCTCCGACGTGCGGCCGGGCGGACTGAGGCGGACGCATGGCGGAAGGGCCTGGCGGGTGAGCAGAGGACCGGGGCGGAGCTGGAGCGGCTGACCGGGAAGGGCTGGCGGGTGCTTCACTCCGTGCCTCTGCCACGGGAAGTGGACATCGACCACTTGGTGATCGGCGCCGGCGGCGTCCTCTGCTTCAACACCAAGCACCACCCGAGGGCGCGGGTCTGGGTCGGCGACGACTCGGTGCGGATCGGCGGTAGTTCGTACCCTTACGTACGCAAGAGTCGGGCGGAGGCCAGGCGAGCGTCCATGGCACTGACCCGGGCCTGCGGGCGCTCCCGCGCTCCCCTGTGTCCCTCGACGCGGCTCCGGCCAGGCTCTGTCTCTCTTGTCGTATGACCTGCCGTAAGGCTCACGCGTGAGGATAAGGTACACGCCGTACACAGAGAGTGGGCATCGCATCACGCGCGACGATCGGTCGGCCGCGGGATGTGGTCCGTGCCGTAGGGGGTGGGGGCACCGTGCAGGAACTGGTCAAGGGCGCCAACGTGAGTCTGGCGGCGTTGGGAGAGGACACCGGCTCGGTGGTGGCGAGCCTGAGCTGGAGCAGCCCGACCGGCGAGGGGGACGCGGACGTCTCGGTGCTGCTGCTGGACGCCGACGGCAAGGTGCGCAGCGACGCCGACTTCTTCTTCTACAACCACCCGGCCGCCGCAGACGGCAGCGTGCAGCTCCTGGACAAGACACCGACCGCGGACGGCAGCGAGGACCGCATCAGCCTGGACCTGACCGCGGTACCCGCGGAGATCGACCGGATCGTGGTGGCGGCCAGCCGCTACGGGGGCGCCCGGTTCGGAGACCTGGACGGTCTGCGGGTGACGCTCGCCGACCGTACGGGCGAGGTGCTGCTCGGATTCTCCATCCACGACGCGGGCCCGGAGAGCGCCTTCATCTTCGGCGAGCTGTACCGGCGCGGCGCCGAGTGGAAGTTCCGGGCCGTCGGACAGGGGTACGAGTCCGGACTGGCCGGACTGGCCACGGACTTCGGCATCGACGTCGACGACGCCGAGGAGGAGGAGACGGCCGAGCCGGAGGCCGCCACGGCGGCGGAGCAGGCTCCGGCCGCCGCTCCGGTGCAGGCCGCCCCCGCGCCGCCCCCGACCGTCACGCCGACCGAGGCTCCGGCCGAGGCCCCGGCTCCGGCGCGTCGGCCACGTACGGCCAAGAAGAAGATCACGCTGCCGAAGGCGGCCAGGAAGTCGCTCGCCGAGAACGACGCGTGGCGCGAGGCCCGGCTGTTCCCCGCCGCGTCGCTCAAGAGCGACCGGGAGCGGGAGACGCGCGCGACGTCCGTGCTGCTGTCGGTGATGGCCCAGGTGCCGGAGTTCGGGCGTCGGCTGACCGCCGCCTTCGGCGCGCCGGCCGGACGGATGGAGACCTTCACGGAGGTCTCGCTGCCGCACGGCGACTCCCCGAAGCGGCCGGACGGGGTGATACGCGTGGAGCGGGCGGGCAAGCTGTGGACCGCCCTGGTGGAGACCAAGACCAACGGCAACCCGCTCAAGCCCGCCCAGGTGCAGGACTACGTGGACATCGCGGCCCGGCGCGGCTACGAGGCGGTGATCACCCTGTCCAACGACGTGGCCCTGGAGGGGACTCCGCTGGTCGACGTCAAGATCGACGCGCGGCGCAAGCACAAGGTCGCCCTGTGGCACCTGTCCTGGGCGGAGGTGACGCACCAGGCGCAGATGCTGATCCGGCACGAGGGAGTCGGCAACGCCGCGCACGCCTGGCTCCTGCAAGAGCTGCTGCACTACCTCCAGCACGACAACTCCGGCTGCCACGGCTTCCAGAACATGGGCCCGGCCTGGGTGCCCGTACGCAACGGCATCGACGAGGAGACCCTGTGCCAGGGCGACCCGCGGGCCGTGGAGGTGGTCGAGAGCTGGGAGCGGCTGGTCCGGCAGGTGTGCCTGCGGCTGGGCGGCGAACTCGGCCAGAAGGTGCTGCCCGTCCAGCGCGCCCGGCGCGGCACCGACCCCGCCGCGCGGCGCGCGGCGCTGGCCGACCTGCTCTGCCAGGAGGGGCGCCTGTACGCCGAGCTGCGCGTCGAGGGCACCCCGGGCATCCTGGGCCTCACCGCCGACCTGCGCACCGGCAAACTGCGTACGGCCGTGGAGATCCCCGCCCCCGAGCAGGGCTACCCGCTGGCCTGGGCCAAGCGCCTGATCCGGCAGCTGGCGCAGGCCCCGGCCGACCTGCACGTCGAGACCCTTGTCGAGGGCTCCGGCGGCGGGCCGCGCGGCACACTGGAACGGTTGCGCCCCGAACCGGGCGACCTGCTACCGAAGGACGGCGCCCAGATCACCGGCTTCCGCCTGTCCCTGTTCAAGGGCATGGGCAGCACCCGCGGCAACGCCGAGACCGGCTTCATCCGCAGCGTCGACGACGCCGTGGACCGCTTCCACTCCACCGTCGTCGCCCACCTCGACCGCCGCCCGCCCCGCCGCCCGCAGACCGGCGAACCGGCTACCGGCGACTGAGGCCGTATGAACCGACGGCAGGAGAAGCGGCGTCGGCCGTCCGCCGTTCTCACGGTCGGCTCATACGGCTTCGGCTGCCGCATGCGGCGAGTCTGACGGGGGCCTGCGCCTCACGTGGTACCGCCGGGGCGGCAGCGGCCGACCCGGCAGTGTCTCACTTCCGCTTCTTGCGTTTCCTGGGTGGCTTCTGGGCCCAGGGGCCCTGGTGGAGGTGACAGCGAGAAGAGCCGATCATGGCGGGATTTCGGCAACGCGTTCCGAGCCTGGTCCTCGCGCCACATTTCATTTGCTTGCCCACGGTGCTCCCCTGCTCGGTCCGACTGATTCAGCGTGAGGTGTACGGGACGTCGTGCGGGAGGGCGTAACAGGACACTGTGAAGTCAGCTCATTGAGCTGCTCTGAGTTTGGTGGAGTCT
>NZ_JAVSCF010000123.1:0-18749 GCF_031932565.1 Streptomyces sp. B1866 | reverse complement strand
GGGGGCGCCGGCGCGCGGCCCGGTCGGCGCGCGTACGGGTGCGGACCGCGCGGCGCCGCCGTCAGGCCGCGGCGCCCGGGGTGTGCCGGACGCGGTCCACGGCGATGTCCACCACCCGCTCGGCCTCGGCGGGCCACGAGCCGTCCGCCGGGGCGCGGTGCACCGTCGCGCGCCCGCTGATCTGGAGCGTCTCGCCGGTGGCGAAGTCGCACAGGACCAGCCCCACCCGCGGGTCGACCCACAGGTTCCCCAGCGTGTTGAACATGGCGTTGCCCGCGTAGTCCGGCAGCCGCACCCGGCGCGGCCCGGCCACGCGCAGGAAGCCCGGGGGCCCGCCGCGGTGGGAGACGTCCGAGCCCGCCTCGGGGTGCCCGGAGGCGATGAACAGGGTGTCGCAGCGGGCGATCAGGGCGGGCTCGCGGCGGTCGGGGGCGTTCTCGGGGCGCATCGCGGGCTCCTGTCGGGTCGTGGGCCGGTTCCGGTGCGGGTGCGGGTGCGGGTGCGGCGCCTGGCCCGGCTCGCGCGGGCGGACGGCGCCGCGACCCGCCCCCAGATGAGAAGGTACCGTACGGGACCATCACGGCGGTAAGATGGTACGGGGCCGTCTCATCGCCTGGCTAGACTGTCCCCATGCCCGTCAAGGCCGGAACCGCCATCGACCCGGGCGCGACCCGGGCCCGCGTGCTGGCCAGCGCCGCCCAGCTGTTCTACGACCGCGGTGTGCACTCCGTGGGCGTGGACGAGATCGCCCAGCACGCCGGGGCGTCCAAGCTGACCATCTACCGCCACTTCGGCTCCAAGGAGGGCCTGGTCGAGGCGGTGCTGCGCAGCCGCAGCGAGCGCGCCCACGACATCCTCGCCGCCCGGGTCGCCGAGGAGCCCCCGGGCCCGGGCCGGGTGCTGGCGATCTTCGACCTGCTGACCCGGTGGTTCGGCGAGAAGGGGTACCGCGGCTGCCCGGTGGTCAACACGGCGGTGGAGACCCGCGCCCACAGCGGCGCGGTGCGCGAGGTGCCGCGCGCGCACCTGGCCCGCTACCGGGAGCTGATCGAGGGCCTGCTCACCGAGGCGGGCGTGGCGGCGCCGGCCGCGCTCGCCCGCCAGGTGCTCCTGCTGATCGAGGGGGCGATCGCCGTCACCGCGATCGACGGCGACATCACGGCCGGCCGCGACGCCCGCGACGCCGCCGAGACGCTGCTGACGGCCGCGCTGGGCCGCTGACGCGCGGCGCCGCGCCGCACCGCGCCGCGCACCCGACACCCAGTCGATATCGTTTGCCGTCCGATTTGATATCATGGTGGCTCACCGAATCGAATGCAGGAGGCCGTGATGGCACGGACCGTGATCGACGTCGATGACGACCTGCTCGCCCAAGCGGCCGAGATCTTCGGCACCAAATCGAAGGTCGCCACCGTGAATGCGGCGCTGGAGGATGTGATCAAGCGCCGACAGCGCGCGTCCTTCCTGGCCTGGCTCGCCGAAGGGGGACTGCCCGACCTGACCGGCCCGGTGGATACGCCGGGTGAACCGCATCGGGCCGCATGACCGAGCGTTACCTGATCGACAAATCCGCCCTCGCCCGCTACCCGAAACCGGCCGTGCGGGCCGTGGTCGACCCGCTGCACAACGCCGGGCTGCTGGCCGTGTGCGGGGCCGTCGAACTGGAAGTACTGCACAGCGCCCGGTCGAAGGCGGACGCCGAACGCATCCGCGACGAAATGCGGGGCTTCGACTGGCTTCCGACCCCCGACGAGGCATGGGACCGTGCGCTGGACGTGCAGACGCGGCTCATCGCCGCGGGAAACCGGCGCGCGCTGTCCGTCGCCGACCTCGTCATCGCCGCCACCGCCGAGCGGGGCGGGGCGACCGTCCTGCACTACGACGGCGACTTCGACATGATCGCGCGCGTGACCGGACAGGCTGTGCGCTGGGTGGTCCCCGCGGGTACGGCCGACTGACGGCCGTACCCCGGCGGCGGCGGGGGGGGATTAAGGGAGGGGCGACCCGCGTCCGGCGCGCCCGTCAGGCCCCGCCCGTCACCCCCGCGACCAGGTCGTCCGCCGCCGCGTACGGGTCCAGCTCGCCGCGGGCCACCCGCTCGGCCAGCGCGCCCAGGCGCTGGTCGCCGCGCAGGTCGCCGATGCGGGCGCGCAGGGCGGTGAGCGCGATGGTCTCGACCTCGCCGGCCGCGCGGCGCCGGCGGCGATCGGCCAGCACGCCGCGCTCCTCCATCCACGCCCGGTGCTTCTCCAGGGCCGCCACCACCTCGTCGACGCCCTCGGCCCGCGCCGCCACGGTCCGTACCACCGGGGGCCGCCAGTCGCCGGGGCGGCGGGCCTCGCCGAGGCCCAGCATGTGGCCGAGCTCGCGGACGGTGGCGTCGGCGCCGTCGCGGTCGGCCTTGTTGACGACGAACACGTCGCCGATCTCCAGGATTCCGGCCTTGGCGGCCTGGATGCCGTCGCCCATGCCGGGTGCCAGCAGCACCACGCTGGTGTCGGCCTGGGCGGCGATCTCGACCTCCGACTGGCCGACGCCGACGGTCTCGACCAGGATCACCTCGCACCCGGCCGCGTCCAGCACCCGCACCGCCTGCGGCGCGGCCCACGCCAGGCCGCCGAGGTGGCCGCGGGTGGCCATGGAGCGGATGTAGACGCCCGGGTCGGAGGCGTGGTCGCTCATCCGGATGCGGTCGCCGAGCAGGGCGCCGCCGGAGAACGGCGAGGAGGGGTCCACCGCGAGCACGCCGACGCGCCTGCCCGCGCGCCGGTAGGCGGTCACCAGGGCCGAGGTGGTGGTCGACTTGCCCACGCCCGGCGAGCCGGTCAGGCCGACCACGTAGGCGTTGCCGGTGAGCGGGGCCAGCGCGGCCATGACCTCGCGCAGCTGCGGCGCCCCGCTCTCGACCAGCGAGATCAGCCGGGCCACGGCGCGCGGCCGGCCCTCGCGCGCCTGGTCGACCAGGGCGGGGACGTCGGGGACTTGGTAACCAGCTGCCATAAGCCTGCTCGGCCCTCCTCGGCTCCTACCAGTGGGCTCGCGCGCCCGGGCGCTCGTCCACGCGCCCGGGCGCCCTCTGCGCCCGTACGCCCGGCCACCGCGGTCCGCCCGCGGTGGCCTTCCGGCGGGTTCGCCCGGGGCCGCGCCCGGCGCCCGCCCGCGCCCGGTGTCGTACCTCCGGGCGCGGGGCACGCGCGCGGGCGCACGCCCCGTGCGGCCTACTTGCCCGGTACCCGGATGATCAGGGCGTCACCCTGGCCGCCGCCGCCGCACAGCGCGGCCGCGCCGACGCCGCCGCCGCGGCGCTTGAGCTCCAGGGCCAGGTGCAGCACGATGCGCGCGCCGGACATGCCGATGGGGTGGCCCAGGGCGATGGCGCCACCGTTGACGTTCACCTTTTCGGGTGAAACTCCGAGGTCCTTGATTGACTGTACGGCGACCGCCGCGAAGGCCTCGTTGATCTCGATCAGGTCCAGGTCGGCGACGTCCAGGCCGTCCTTGCCGAGGGCGTGCTGGATGGCGTTGGAGGGCTGGGACTGGAGGGAGTTGTCCGGCCCGGCCACGTTGCCGTGCGCGCCGATCTCGGCCAGCCACTCCAGGCCCAGCTCCTCGGCCTTGGCCTTGCTCATGACCACGACCGCGGCCGCGCCGTCGGAGATCTGCGAGGAGGAGCCGGCGGTGATGGTGCCGTCCTTGGCGAACGCCGGCCGCAGCTTGCCCAGCGACTCGGCGGTGGTCTCGCCGCGCACGCCCTCGTCCGTGCTGAAGACGACCGGGTCGCCCTTGCGCTGCGGGATCTCCACGGGGGTGATCTCCGCGTCGAACAGGCCGTTCTTCTGGGCGGCGGCGGCGCGCTGGTGGGAGGTGGCGGCGATCTCGTCCTGCTCGGGCCGCAGGATGCCCAGGCGGGTGTTGTGCCGCTCGGTGGACTCGCCCATGGCGGCCTTCTCGAAGGAGTCGGTCAGGCCGTCCCAGGCCATGGAGTCCAGCACCTCGACGGCGCCGTACTTGTAGCCCTCGCGGGACTTCGGCAGCAGGTGCGGCGCGTTGGTCATGGACTCCTGGCCGCCGGCGACCACCACGTCGAACTCGCCCGCGCGGATCAGCTGGTCGGCCAGGGCGATGGCGTCGAGGCCGGACAGGCAGACCTTGTTGACGGTGAGCGCCGGGACGTTCATCGGGATGCCGGCCTTGACCGCCGCCTGCCGGGCGGGGATCTGCCCGGCGCCCGCCTGGAGCACCTGCCCCATGATCACGTACTGGACCTGGTCGCCGGAGATCCCGGCCCGGTCCAGCGCGGCCTTGATGGCGATCCCGCCGAGGTCGGCGCCGGAGAACGAGCGCAGGCTGCCCAGCAGCCGGCCGATGGGCGTACGGGCCCCGGCGACGATCACGGAGGTGGTGCCAGTGGTGGCGGTCATGGTGCGGCCCCTTCAAGCTCGAAGGAAGTTAACGAGGGTTACGGTTAATGTACTGACGAGTACGTCCCTGGGTCACCGGCGCGACTGTGTGACGGCGCGCACCTTGCGTAACGGCGTGCACGGACGGTGCACTGGTGGCATGCTGACGAGAATCGACCACATCGGAATCGCCTGTTTCGACCTCGACAAGACCGTCGAGTTCTACCGTGCCACGTACGGCTTCGAGGTGTTCCACTCCGAGGTCAACGAGGAGCAGGGCGTCCGCGAGGCCATGCTGAAGATCAACGGGACGTCGGACGGCGGCGCCTCGTACCTCCAGCTCCTGGAGCCGACCCGCGAGGACTCCGCGGTCGGCAAGTGGCTCGCCAAGAACGGCGAGGGGGTCCACCACATCGCCTTCGGCACCGCCGACGTGGACGCCGACTCCGAGGCCATCCGCGACAAGGGCGTCCGCGTGCTGTACGAGAAGCCCCGGCGCGGTTCCATGGACTCCCGGATCACCTTCCTGCACCCCAAGGACTGCCACGGCGTGCTGACCGAGCTCGTCACCGCCGCCGACCAGCCCCACGCGGCCGACCACTGAGCCGGGACGAGGCGAGCACACCGACGCGGACCACTGACCTTCTCCCGCCCCCGGCCGGTAGAGTGCAGGCTCGGCCGGGGTAACGGGGACCGGGTGAGGACCGGCGCCCGGCCCAGGCCGACCGATGATCTGACACCATTTCTTCGGAAGGGCCAGCTCCGTCTCTCCGGCCGGCAAGGCCAGCGCCGGGCCGGGCCGGGACCGCCAGGTCCCGGCAGGGGCCGCGAGGTACGGAGCCGGCCGCCACCGCGACCAGGGGACGGATGGGACCGCGCAGTGCGGGGCTACGACCGCTACGAGCCTGACGACCACCTCTCGCAGTTCGAGGCCGAGATGGAGCGGCTGAAGACCGAGCGGGAGAAGGCCGTCCAGCACGCCGAAGACCTTGGCTACCAGGTCGAGGTGCTGCGCGCCAAGCTGCACGAGGCGCGCCGCACCCTCGCCGCCCGCCCCGCCTACGACGCCGCCGGCCTCGGCTACCAGACCGAGCAACTGCTGCGCAACGCCCAGATCCAGGCCGACCAGCTGCGCGCCGACGCCGAGCGCGAGCTGCGCGAGGCCCGCGCCCAGACCCAGCGCATGCTCCAGGACCAGGCCGAGCGGCAGGCCCGCCTGGAGGCCGAGCTGCACGCCGAGGCCGTCGCCCGCCGCCAGCGCCTGGACGAGGAGCTGGCCGAGCGCCGCGCCACCGTCGAGTCGCACGTCGGCGAGAACGTCGCCTGGGCCGAGCAACTGCGCGCCCGCACCGAGGCCCAGGCCCGCCGCCTGCTGGAGGAGTCGCGGGCCGAGGCCGAGCAGACCCTGGCCCAGGCCCGTGCCGAGGCGCAGCGGCTGACCGAGTCCACCCGGCAGCGCCTGGCCTCCGACGCCGAGACCGCCACCGGCGAGGCCGAGGCGATCCTGCGCCGGGCCCGCGCCGAGGCCGAGCGGCTGCTGGACGCCGCCGGCACCCAGGCGCGGGAGGCCACCGACCACGCCGAGCAGCTGCGCACCTCGACCGCCACCGAGTCCGAGCAGGCCCGCCGGGAGGCCGCCGAGCTGACCCGCGACGCCGAGCAGCGCATGCGGGAGGCCGAGACCGCGCTGCGCGAGGCCCGCGCCGAGGCCGAGAAGCTGCTCAGCGAGGCCGAGGAGGCCGCGACCAAGCGCCTGGCGTCCGCGGAGACGACCGGCGAGCAGCGCGCCCGTACGGCCAGGTCCGAGATCGCCCGGCTGGTCGCGGAGGCCACCAAGGAGTCCGAGGCGCTGCGCGCCGAGGCCGAGCAGCTGCGCGACGACTCGCGCGCCGAGGCCGAACGGCTCATCGCCGAAGCCCAGGAGACCGCCCGCGCCAAGGCCGCCGAGGACTCCGCCGCCCAGCTCGCCAAAGCCGCCCGGGGCGCCGAGGAGGTGCTGGCCAAGGCGTCGGAGAACGCGCGCGCCACCACCAAGGCCGCCGCCGACGAGGCCGAGCGCATCCGCCGCGAGGCCGAGGCCGAGGCGGACCGGCTGCGCGCCGAGGCGCACGACACCGCCGAGCAGCTCAAGGGCGCCGCCCACCACGACACCAAGGAGTACCGGGCCAAGACCGCCGAACTCCAGGAGGAGGCCCGGCGGCTGCGCGGCGAGGCCGAGCGGCTGCGCACCGAGGCCACCGACGAGGCCGAGCGCATCCGCTCCGAGGCGCGCCGGGACGCCGTCCAGCAGATCGAGGAGGCGGCCAGCACCGCCGAGGAGCTGCTGACCCGCGCCCAGGCGGACGCCGAGGAGACCCGCGCGGCCGCCACCGCCGAGAGCGAGCGGGTGCGCACCGAGGCCATCGAACGGGCCGCGGCCCTGCGCCGGCAGGCCGACGAGGCCCTGGCCCGCGCGCACGCCGAGGCCGACGTGCTGCGCGAGGAGGCCGAGGCGCAGGGCGATCGGACCCGCGCGGAGGCCGCGCTGGCCGCCCAGAGCACCCGGGAGGAGGCCGAGCGGACCGCCGCCGCCCGCCGCGCCGAGGCCGAGGAGGAGGCCGCGCGGCTGCGCACCGAGGCCGAGCAGCGCGTCCAGCTCGCCGAGGAGGCGCTCCGCGAGGCCCGCGAGGCCGCGGAGAAGCTGCGCCGGGACGCCGCCGAGGAGACCGAGCGGCTGCGCACCGAGGCCGCCGACAAGCGGCGCGCCCTGCGCGGGCAGGCCGAGGCCGAGGCCCAGCGGCTGCGGGACGAGGCCGCGGCCGACGCGGCGGACGCCCGCGCCGAGGCGGAGGCGGTGGCCGTACGGCTGCGCACCGAGGCCGCCACCGAAGCCGAGCAGCTGCGCACCGAGGCCCAGGAGGCCGCCGACCGGATGCGCGGCGAGGCGCGGGGCGCCGCCGAGCGGATCGGCGCCGAGGCCGCCGAGGCCCTGGCCGCCGCGCAGGAGGAGGCCGCCCGCCGCCGCCGCGAGGCCGAGGAGCTGCTGGCCGACGCGCGCGGCGAGGCCGAGCGGGAGCGGCAGCAGGCCCGCGAGCACAGCGAGGAGCTGCTGGCCGCCGCCCGCACCCGGGTCACCGAGGCGCAGAGCGAGGCGCAGCGGCTGGTGGAGGAGGCTGAGCGGCACGCGGCCGAGCACGTCGCCGCCGCCGAGCAGACCGCCCAGTCCGTACGGGACGCGGTGGCCGGGCTGCACGAGCAGGCCGAGACGGAGATCGCCGGGCTGCGCGCGGCGGCCGAGCGCGCCGCGGACCGGGTGCGCGCCGAGGCGCAGGACGAGGCCAACCGGGTGCGCGCCGACGCCGACGCCGCCCTGGAGCGCGGCGTGCAGGACGCCACGCGCGTACGGCGCGAGGCGCAGGAGGAGGCCGAGGCCGCCCGGGCGCTCGCCGAGCACACCGTCTCCGAGGCCATCGCCGAGGCCGAGCGGATCGGCCGCGAGGCCCGCGCCGAGTCCGACCGGCGGCGCGCGGACGCGGCCGCCCAGGCCGACCGGCTCCTCGCCGAGGCCACCGCCGCGGCCGAGCAACTGCGCGCCGAGGCCGCCGCCGAGGCCGAGGGGCTGGGTACCGAGGCGCGGCGGATGGTGGCCGACGCCACGGCCAAGGCGCAGGAGCTGCGCGCGGACGCCTCACAGGCGCGGGCCACCGCCGAGCAGGACGCGGCCCGGGCGCGCGCGCAGGCCCGCTCGGACGCCAACACCATCCGCGCGGAGGCCGCCGAGCAGGCCGACCGGCTGGTCACCGAGGCCACCAAGGAGACCGAGCGGCTGCTGAGCGAGGCCGCCGCGGACGCCGAGCGGCAGCGCACCGAGGCCGCCGAGACGGTCAACTTCGCCCAGCAGCACGCGGCGCGCACCCGCGCGGAGTCGGAGAAGGCCGCCGCCGACGCGGCCATGGACGCCGAGCGGACGCGCGCCAAGGCGCGGGCCGAGGCCGAGCGGCTGGTCGACGAGGCCCGCGAGGAGGCCAACAAGCGGCGGGCGGACGCCGCCGGGCAGGCCGACCGGCTGGTCACCGAGGCCACCGCCGAGGCCGAGCGGATCACCGCGGAGGCGCGGGAGAGCGCGCTGCGCGCGGCCACCACCGCCGAGGAGCGGGCCGACGCCATGGTCGGCGCCGCCCGCAAGGAGGCGGAGCGGCTCATCAGCGAGGCCACCGCGCAGGCCGGGAACCTGGTCGAGCAGGCCCGTACGGACTCCGACACCATGCTCGGCGAGGCCCGCGGCGACGCCACGGCGATAAGGGAGCGCGCCGAGGAGCTGCGCACCCGCGTGGAGTCGGAGGTCGAGGAGCTGCACGAACGGGCCCGGCGGGAGGCCGCCGAGGCGCTGAAGTCGGCGGGCGAGCGGGTGGACAAGCTCGTGGCGGCGGCCACCGCGCAGCTGGTGGACGCCGAGGAGAAGGCCAAGACGCAGCTGGCGGAGGCCACGAGCGAGGCCGACCGGGTCCGGGTCGCCGCGGTACGCAAGGCGGAGTCCCTCGTCAAGGAGGCGGAGTCCAAGGCCGCCGAGGCCGAGCGGGAAGCGGAGCGCACCCGCGCGGAAGCCGCCGCCGAGGCCCAGCGGATCGTGGACGCGGGCAAGCGCGAACTGGACCTGCTGGCCCGCCGCCGGGAGGACATCAACGCGGAGATCTCCCGCGTGCAGGACGTGCTGGAGGCGCTGGAGTCCTTCGAGTCGCCCCCGGCGGCCGGTACGGGCGCGGGCGAGAACGGCGCGGTCAAGACGGCCGCCGGGGCGGGCGCGACCCGGGCGAGCGGAAAGCAGTCGGAGGGCTAGTCTCCTATGGGTCTGCGGCGGGTTGGCTGTGGGACTGCTGTGGGGCGGCTGTGGGCCGGACGCGCTCGCCGTCTCCCCCGCCGCCGCCGCGGCTCGCCGCGGTCCTTCCCGGGGCTCTTCCCACGGCCAGACATTCTCCGGATCGGAGCGGAGTTGACTCGATGACACGCCGCTCGGCCCCCTAGGATTCCCCCTATCACCTCAACGGTCTCTTTCGACAGGAACCCCATGAGCGACACTTCCTCCCCCTTCGGCTTCGAGCTCGTGCGGCGTGGGTACGACCGCGGCCAGGTGGACGACCGCATCACCAAGCTCGTCGCCGACCGCGACAGCGCCCTGGCGCGCATCACCGCTCTCGAAAAGCGCATCGAGGAGCTGCACCTCGAAACGCAGAACGCCCAGTCACAGATCACTGACGCGGAACCGTCCTACGCGGGGCTCGGCGCGCGGGTGGAGAAGATCCTCCGGCTCGCCGAGGAAGAGGCCAAGGACCTGCGTGACGAGGCGCGCCGGGCCTCGGAGCAGCACCGTGAGCTGGCCGAGTCCGCCGCCCAGCAGGTGCGCAGCGACGCCGAGGCGTTCGCCGCCGACCGCAAGGCGAAGGCCGAGGAGGAGGGCGCGCGGATCGTCGAGAAGGCCAAGGGCGACGCGGCCACGCTGCGCGCCGAGGCCCAGAAGGACGCGCAGTCCAAGCGCGAGGAGGCGGACGCCCTCTTCGAGGAGACGCGCGCCAAGGCCGCGCAGGCCGCCGCCGACTTCGAGACGAACCTGGCCAAGCGCCGCGAGCAGTCCGAGCGGGACCTGGCCTCGCGTCAGGCCAAGGCCGAGAAGCGGCTGGCCGAGATCGAGCACCGCGCCGAGCAGCTGCGCCTGGAGGCCGAGAAGCTGCGCACGGACGCCGAGCGCCGGGCCCGCCAGACGGTGGAGACCGCGCAGCGCCAGGCCGAGGACATCGTCGCGGACGCGAACGCGAAGGCCGACCGCATCCGTAGCGAGTCCGAGCGGGAGCTGGCGGCCCTCACCAACCGCCGCGACAGCATCAACGCCCAGCTGACCAACGTCCGCGAGATGCTGGCGACCCTGACCGGCGCGGCCGTGGCCGCCACCGGCGCCGCCGGCGACGAGGAGACCGTCTCGCGCGGCGTCCCGGCGCAGCAGAGCCGCTAGGCACCTCGCCGCCGTCCGGCCGGAGCCGACCAGACCGCCGCGGCGCCGCCGAGCGCCAGGGGCTGCGCCCCCGGTCCCCTGGCGGGCGTCCACGCGGCGGCCGGCGCCGCCCGGACCCGCCGACGGCGGCGTCGGCGGGTCCCTTCCGGCCAGCCTGCCCGCGGCGTACGGGCGTCCCGTGCCCGCCCGGCCGATCCGAGCGCCCCGCTCCCCGCCCGAGAGGGCGGCGAGCGGGGCGCTCGCGGCGTTCGCCGGGGCGTTACGGGCCGGCGCCGACCGGCGGCGGGACCCCGGGGCCGTACGGGCCCACCCGGCCGGTCGCCGCCCGGTGGCGGGGCCGCGGGGGCGCGCCTAGCGTGGCGAGCATGATCGAGCTGGAGGGGCTGACCAAGCGGTACGGCGACAAGCTGGCCGTGGACCACCTCACCTTCACGGTACGGCCCGGGGTCATCACCGGCTTTCTGGGGCCGAACGGCGCGGGCAAGTCCACCACCATGCGGATGGTGCTCGATCTGGACCACCCCACGGCCGGGACCGTGCGCATCGACGGCAGGCACTACCGGCAGCTGCGCGACCCGCTGACGTACGTCGGCGCGCTGCTGGACGCCAAGGCGGTGCACGGCGGCCGCAGCGCGCGCAACCACCTGCTGTGCCTGGCGCAGAGCAACGGCATCCCGCGCGCCCGGGTGGCCGAGGTGCTGGACGTGGTGGGCCTGACCCCGGTGGCCGGAAAGCGCGCCAAGGGCTTCTCGCTCGGCATGAGCCAGCGGCTGGGCATCGCGGCCGCGCTGCTGGGCAACCCCGAGATCCTGATGTTCGACGAGCCGGTGAACGGTTTGGACCCCGAGGGCATCCACTGGATCCGCAACCTGATGAAGGACCTGGCCGCGCAGGGCCGCACGGTGTTCGTCTCCAGCCACCTGATGAGCGAGATGGCGCTCACCGCCGACCACCTGGTCGTCATCGGGCAGGGCAGGCTGCTGGCCGACACGTCCATGGCCGACTTCATCGCGCGCAACTCGCGCAGTTTCGTCCGGATGCGCTCCCCGGAGCACGAGCGGCTGCGGGACGTACTGGCCGCCGCCGGGTACGCGGTGACGCCCGTGGCCGACGGCGCGCTGGAGGTGGACGGCGCGAAGTCGGCGCGGCTGGGCGAACTGGCCGCGGAGCACCGCCTGGTCCTGCACGAGCTGAGCCCTCGGCAGGCGTCGCTGGAAGAGGCCTTCATGCGGCTGACGGCGGCGTCGGTCGAATACCACGCGCACGGCCCGGGCCCGGGATCCGGCGCCGAGCCCGGACTCGGCACCGGGCAGGACGCCGGACCGGAGGCCGGGCCGGAAGCCGGAGCCGGGATGGCCGCAGCCGTGCGGGGCCACGGCGCCGGGCGGGACGCGGGCGGCGGACCCGGGCACGCCCGGAGCAGGCACGGCAGGGGCGCCCACCGGGACCACGGAACGGACGGCGCGTGGGGCGCCGACCGGCGTGGCCGCCCGGACAGACGGCGGAGACGGCGATGACGGCGGTGGCCCAGTCCCTGCGCTCGGAGTGGACCAAGGTCAGGTCGGTGCGCTCGACCGGCTGGACGCTGTGCGTGGCCCTGGTGGTCACCGTCGCGCTCGGCGCCCTGATCAGCGCGCTGGCCCGGAACGACTACGCCGACATGTCCGCGCGCGAGCAGGCCACTTTCGACCCGACCTTCATCAGCTTCGCCGGGACCGGACTCGGTCAGCTGGCGATGATCGTCTTCGGCGTGCTCGTGGTCTCCACGGAGTACAGCACCGGAATGATCCGCACCTCCCTCGCGGCCGTTCCGCGCCGCGGCGTGTTCCTGTTCAGCAAGATCACGGTCGCGACGCTGCTGGTGTTCGTCGTCGGCATGGCGACGAGCTTCGCCGCCTTCTTCGCCGGGCAGGCGATGCTGGGCGACCACCGGGCGCGGTTCGGCGATCCGGGCGTGGCGCGGGCAGTGGTCGGCGGCGGGCTCTACATGACGCTCATCACCGTCTTCTCCATGGGCGTGGCCGTGATGCTGCGCGGTCCGATGCTGTCACTGGGCATCCTCATGCCGTTCTTCTTCCTCGTCTCCAACATCCTGGGCAACGTGTCCGCCACCCGTAAGGTCGGCGACTACCTTCCCGACCAGGCGGGCCAGCGGATCATGCAGGTGATCCCCACCGAGGACGACGCCCCGTACGGGCCGTGGGGCGGGCTCGGCATCATGGCGCTGTGGGTCCTCGCCGCGCTGGCCGCGGGCTATGCAACCCTGCGCCGACGCGACGCCTGAGGCACCGCCCGACGCCGAACCCGGCCCCCTCGGCCGGACCGCTCGGCGGGCCCCGCCTCCCGTACCGGTCACGGGCCTCGGCCCGGGCCGAGCGCCCGGCCCACGGCCCGGCCCCGGGCGCTCGGCCCGGCCCGGATCCCGGTCCGGGAGGCGACCCGGCACACGGCACCCCCTCCCTCCTTGCCCTCGTCGCCCCCGCCCCTCCCCCGCCCCGGCCGCCGCGTGACCCGGGACACGCGCCTACCCGGAGACGGCCCCGAACCTCGGGATCCGGCCCTAGCCTCGTCAGCGTGACCTCCGTGACCGACCGAAGCCTCGCGGCGCTCGGGTACGGCGACGTGCCCGCGCTGTCCCCGCTGACCTACCCCGGCCGACCCGTGACCGCCCCCGCGCTGCTCGTCGGCGGCGAGCTGTGGGACCTGCGGGCCGGGCCCGGGCCCGTGGGCACCTGGCGGGTGCCCGACGGGCCGGACGGCACGCCGGGCGGGCCGCTGGACGCGGTCCTGGCCCGGCTGGGGCAGGCGCCGGTGGCCGAGCGGCTGCCCGTCCTGGCCGTCGGCTCCAACGCCTCCCCCGCGCAGCTCAGCCACAAGCTGACCCGGCTCGAACTGCCCTCCGCGCTCCCGCTGGTGCCGGTACGGGTGCGCGGCGTCGCGGTCGGGGCCTCCGCGCACATCGGCCGGTACGGGTACGTCGCCGCCGCGCCGTACGCCGATCCGAACGCCGACACCCGGCTGGTCGTCGGCTGGCTCGACCCCGCCCAGCTCGCGGCCGTCGACGCCACGGAGACCCCCGCCTACCACCGCCTGCCGCTGGCGTCGGACTTCCCCGCCGTCCTGCCGTCCGGCGAACCGCTCGCCGGCGCCCACCTCTACGCCGGCGCCCGGGGGGTGCTCGCGGACGCCACGGGAGCCCCGCGCGCGGGAGGCGGCGACCAGGCCGCGCTGCTGGCCGGCCTGCTGGCCGCGTCGGCCCGGCTGCGTGCCCTGCTCGGGCCCGACCCCGCGACCTGGGTGGCGCGGGCGGGCTCGTCCGTGGCGCTGCGCGACGCGGGCACGCGCGCCTTCCGGGAGGAGGGCTGGGTGCTGCCCCAGGAGGCGTTCCGCCCGCACACCCCCTGACCCCCCGTACCCGCACCCCGCCGAAGGCCGCCCGGCAGCCCCCTCGGAGCCCGCCGCACCCGCCCGGGCCGACCCCGTCCCAACCCCGTCCGGTCCCGGGGAGGATCCCGGCCGAGGCCCCGCCGGGCGCCGCCCCTGCCGCCCGCACCCGGCGCCGCGCCGCCGGCCCCGGGCCGCCGCGCCCGCACCCCGCGCCTGGGTCGCCACGGACGATGCGGACCGAGGCCCCGCCAGGTGCGCCCGCTCCCGCGCCGCACCCCGCGCCTGGGCAGCCCGTCCCAGGCGCCGCCACCACCGGCCGTCCCGCGGGCCGTGCCCGGAGCGGAGTCCCCGGGGCGGGGCGGCCCTCGGGTCCGGTCGACGGCCCGTCAGTACCGAGGCGCCTGCCGGGACTTGTGGAGGCGCGCGCCGCGGCGGTCCCGCGCGCTCCAGCAGGCCTTGTGCCAGTGCCGCCGGTCGTCCACCCCTGCCTGGCGCTGCCAGACGACGACATGCGGCATTCCGGGCGGGATCTCCTGGTCGCACCCCGGGCAGCGGTAGTGCTTGACGGCCGCGCCGCCGCCGACCTGCCGGACGATCCACTCCTCGTCACGCCAGCTTTCAGTGCTCTCCAGCCCATAACGGTCCTGGCCGGGCAGGCGGACCGGATTCTCGCTTCTCTCGCCGCCTCGCGGGCGGTTACGACGTGGGGACACGGGGCACCTCGAAGGAGCTTGGAGAGCTACTGGCTGTGACCAGCGTACGCGTTAGAGTCACCGGCTGGAAAAGCGCTGTCCACAGCCGCCCTCCGATCATCATTCAAATCGATCGGCGCGTCCGTTTCCATTGGCACGTGCCAGACGTTATTGCCACGGGACTACGGGGACCGCGGGGGAGGGAGTGACGCGTCGGGGCACGCGAGCCCGGGCAGGGACCGGCAGGACAGACCCGACAGGGCGACAGGACCGACTCAAGGAGGCAGCAGACGATGCGTGTGGGGGCTTTCATTCTGGCCGCCCAGTTCCCGGGCCAGGGGCAGGCGGAGGCGTTGCACCGGGCCGTGCGGACGGCCGAGACCGCGGAGGAGGCCGGACTGGACGCCGTCTGGCTGGCCGAGCACCACTTCGTGCCGTACGGGGTCTGCCCGTCCGCCACGACCCTCGCCGCCCTGCTGCTGGGCCGCACGCGGCGGATCGGCGTGGGCACGGCGGTGAGCGTGCTGTCGACCACGCACCCGGTGGCGCTGGGCGAGCAGGCGGCCCTGCTGCACCTGGCCTCCGGCGGCCGTTTCACCCTCGGTGTCGGGCGCGGCGGGCCGTGGGTGGACCTGGAGGTCTTCGGCACCGGCCTGGAGGCGTACGAGCGGGACTTCCCGGAGGCGCTGGATTTGCTGCTGCGCTGGCTCCGTGAGCCACGGGTCGGCGCGTCCGGGCGGCGCTTCAGCTTCCGCGAGGTGGCGGTGGTGCCCCGACCACGCGAGCCGCTGGACGCGGTGGGCACGCCGCTCGCCGGCTGCCCGGCGGCGGCCGGACCCGCCGCGGTGGCCGCGGACCGGACCCGGCACGCGGCGGTCCCGACGCCCGGGCCGGCGGGCCGGGCGGCGGCCCCGACGGCCCTCGCGCCGGGCGCCGACCCGGTGGACGGCCCCGCCGTGATCGTGGCCTGCACCTCGCCGAAGACGGTCCGGCTGGCGGCCGAGCACGGGCTGCCCATGCTGCTCGGCATGCACTGCGACGACGCGGAGAAGGCCGAGTTGACGGCCCTGTGGCGGCGGCACGCGCGCGCCGCGGGCCACTCCCCCGAATACGTGGCGGCGACGGCCGGGCAGCACGTCTCCGCCGGGGTGGTGCAGGTCGCGGACGGCCGACCGGAGGCGGCCGAGGTCCTGACGAAGGCGATGCCCGGCTGGCTGCGCCAGGGCCTGGACGCCCACGTGACGGTCGACGGACGGCGGCGCGCGATGCGCGACCCGGTCGCCTACACAGAACTGCTGTGCTCACTGCACCCGGTGGGGCCGCCCCGGCTGTGCGCCGACCGGCTGGCGGCCACCGCCGAGCGCACCGGCATCACGCGCTTCGCGCTGCTGGCCGAAGGCTCGGGCGACCTGGCGGCCACGGAGGAGAACGTGCGCCGACTCGGGGTGGAAGTGCTGCCGCTCCTGCACTGACGTACCTGTCGTCCCGCAGGGCGGAGCGGCAGCGGCGGCGTCAGCAGTCGCGCAGCAAAGGCGACTGGTTCAGCAGCTGGGCCCGCGGGGAGGTGAAGCGGGCCAGGGTCTCGTCGACCGCGGCGTCCTGCGGGAAGACCGCCACCCGGTGGCAGTTCTGGAACGCCAGCCGCACTCCGAAGTGGCGCTGCAGCGCCCCGCGTATCGCGTCACTCGCCAGCGCGCGCAGCAACTGGCCGCGCGCCTGCTCGTCCGGGGGCGGGGTCTGGTTGTCGGCGAACGGGCCGCCGTCGACCTTGAGCTGAGCCACCAGCGAGCTGATCATCTCCCACGCGTACGGCAGGGAGGTCCGGACGCAGTCGACGAAAGCGGCCTCGTCGACCTCGCCTCGCTCGGCCTGTTCGAGAAGGGCCGGTGAGACGTCCAGCGACATGGATGCTCCTCTCGCGGCCCCCGTGCCGGGGGCCTGACGGGATGGACGGGCGGGCGGCGGCGCCGATTTGCTCATTGCGAAAGCGACGTCACCGCGCACTCGTACGATCATGCCCACGGTACGGCGGGAATCACCGCGAGCACAGCAGAACGTTACGCATACAACAAGCCACTTTCCCAGAGGGCCGCTTCCGAGCGGATCGCGTGCGGTACGGGCCGTCGAGTAGCGTTGCCGACCATGCGTCTCGTCATCGCCCGCTGCTCCGTGGACTACGCGGGCCGGCTCACGGCCCACCTTCCCTCGGCCCTCCGGCTGATCCTGATCAAAGCGGACGGAAGCGTGTCCATCCACGCCGACGACCGGGCCTACAAGCCCCTCAACTGGATGTCCCCGCCCTGCACCCTCAAGGAGGGCGACGGCGTGTGGACCGTGGTCAGCGGCAAGGGCGGCGAGAAACTGATCATCACCATGGAGGAGATCGTCCACGACTCCTCCCACGAACTGGGCGTGGACCCCGGCCTGATCAAGGACGGCGTGGAGGCGCACCTCCAGGAGCTGCTGGCGGACCGGATCGAGACCCTGGGCGAGGGCTGGACCCTCGTCCGGCGCGAATACCCCACCGCCATCGGGCCGGTGGACATCCTGTGCCGCGACGCGGACGGCGGGACGGTCGCGGTCGAGATCAAGCGGCGCGGCGAGATCGACGGCGTCGAGCAGCTGACGCGCTATCTGGAACTGCTCAACCGGGACCCGCTGCTCGCGCCGGTGAAGGGCGTCTACGCCGCCCAGGAGATCAGGCCCCAGGCGCGCGTGCTGGCCACCGACCGGGGCATCGACTGCGTGGTACTGGACTACGACGGGCTGCGGGGCGTCGAGGACGACAAGCTGCGGCTGTTCTAGGGCCCGCCCGGGGCCCAGCGCGGATTCCGGCCAGGCGCGGGCACCGGTCGGCCACACACGTACGGGTTGACGTGAATTCGCCTGTCATTCCCGGCCAATGACGCGGCGGCCGGGCGCCGGAGCGGGCCCCCGGGGCCGGAGCGCGGGCGCCGGTCAGCCGACGACCAGGCCGCCGCGCCAGGCGGGCAGGTCACGGTCGCCTACGGCGATGTCGAAGGCCGCGCGGGCCAGCAGGCGGGTCGAGTCCAGCCTGGGCAGCGGGGAGACGCCCGGCGTCACCAGCAGCGGAATCTCCGTGCACACCAGGGCGACCGCGTCGCAGCCCCGCCCCGCCGGCCGGTCGATGACCCGGACGTACGCCTCGCGCGAGCCTCCGGTGAACACGCCGTTCACCGGCTCGTCGAAGGTGATGTCGCCGACCGCGCGCCGGTCGTCCCGCCCGGGGACCTCGCGGGCGGTCCCCCGGGTGGCGAGGGCCTCGGGTGGGCCGGGCCGTCCATGAGGTACGTGTGCCCAGCACGCCCACACGTTTGCGACCGTCACGGGCCGCCTGGTCCGAGACGACCTCGGCGACATGCGGGCCCGGCAGGGGCGGCTCGGGGCCGGTCAGCTCCAGGGCCAGGTGCGCGGTGTGGCCCGGGCAGACGAGGAAGTCCCGCGCGGGCGGGCCGTACGGCGTGTCCGAGCGGCCGCGCGGCCGTGCCACGGCTGTACGCCCGCGCGGCCGTACGCCTACGGCGGTCGTACGCATACGCGCGGGTGGCGCGCACAGGCCGTACGCCCGCGCGGGGTGGCGTTTTCAGGAGGAGGCGCCCTGGGCCGTCGTCGGCTCCTGCTGGGTGGACACCGCGCCGGTGGGCGCGGAGGCGCCCACGCTGTCCGACGTGCCGCCGCCGGGCTCGGAGGGCTGCTCGGGGGTCGGGGTCGGCGTGGGCTCGGGCTCGCTGGAGGCCGGCGGCGTGGACGACGGCTGCGGCTTCGACGTCTGCGGCGGCCGCGGGGGGCGTGGGGAAGGCCGGGACGACGTCGGGGGCCGGGACTCGGCGGGCGGGCGGGTGGTGGACGACGGCGCCCCGCCGGAGGAGCCCGCGGAGGAACCGGGGAGACCGGGGGAACCAGAGATTCCCGACGGCCAGGTGGAGCCGTCCTCGCCCGTCGCCGAGTCCGTCTCCGGGCTCGCGGACACCCCGGGCGAGACCGAGATCTCCGGATAGCCGCTCTCTCCGGGCCGGGGTACACCGCTCGGCCGCGGGTCGTCGGCCGACAGCCGTCTGCTGTCGCCGTCGGACGCCGAGGGGCCGGGTCCGACGGTGTCGGCCGAGCCGCTGTGGTCGTCGCCCGAGGTGGCGCCGAGGGTCACCACGGTGCCCAGGACGGCCGCGAGGAGGGCGGCGGCGCCGGCCGCCGCCATGTTGCGGCGGGCGCCGCGCAGCGCGCGGCCGGCGAGCCTGCGCGGAGCGGGCCGCGCACCGGCTCCGCGCG
>NZ_JAVSCF010000122.1:0-18915 GCF_031932565.1 Streptomyces sp. B1866 | reverse complement strand
GAGCCGTACGGCGCGTCCGGCGCGCGGCAGGCGCGGGAACCACGCGGCGCGCCCGGTCCCGCCGGAGCGTACGGCCCGGTCGGCGCGCCCGGTGCGCGGTGGCGGCGCGGCGGGGGCGGGCCGCTCCTCGGCTGTCTCCACGCTGCGCCTTCCTGACGGGGTCCCGGGTGGCTGGATCCGGCCGCGGCGGGTGCCGTGCGCCGGGCTCCCTCATTCTGCCGCGCGCACCCGGACCGGCCCGGCGCCGCCCCACCTGATACCCGTACCAGCGGCGACAAGTACCTGTATCCTGAAGTAACATGACGTGACATCATGGCGACGGAGTGACCACCCGCACTTCGTCACCGGGCACGTTCTGTGCCAGACTTCTGCCCCAGCGCGCTGCCGCAAGGCGCCCGCCGCGTGGGCACGCACGCCCTTCTCCGCTCCCCGCCCGCCCCGGCAGGCTCCAGGGACCCGCAGGCCGCGGGCCGGCAGCCGCAGCCGTACCAGGTCGGCAGCCGAAAGCCGTACACCGTACGAGGAAGGGCAGAAGGAGCCGAAGCCCATGGCAGGGTTACAGCCGACGATCGCGCCCGAGCGCCTTCTGGCGGTGGAGCAGGCCATCGACGCCTTCGCCGAGGGCGGGTTCGTCATCGTCTACGACGGCGAGTCCCGGGAGCACGAGGGCGACCTGGTGATCGCCGCGGAGCACACCAACGAGGGCGCGCTTCAGCAGTTGCTCGACCACACCTCCGGCATGATCCGCGTGGCCCTGCCCGACGAGCGCGCCGAGGAACTGCGGCTGCCGCCGATGGTCGAGGAGAACACCGGCCTCCAGGAGGCCGACTTCACCGTCTCCGTCGACCTGATCGAGGGCTGCACCACGGGCGTCGGCGCCCGCGAGCGATCCCGCACCGTGCGCGCCCTCGCCGACCCCGGCACCGCGCCCGAGGACCTGGCCCGCCCCGGCCACGTCTTCCCGGTGCGCGCGGCGGCGGGCGGCGTGCTGGAGCGGGAGGGGCGCGCGGAGGCCGCCGCCGACCTGTCCCGGCTGGCGCGCCTGTCGGGCGTGACGGCGATGGGCGAGATCGTCCGGCCCGACTGGAACGTGGCCCACTACGGCGACCTCAGCCGCCTGGCCGCGAGCTGCCTGATGCCGCTGATCTCGGTGACCGACGTGGCCGCGTACCGACTGGCGAAGCTGGCCCACCAGCGCGCGCCCGCGGAGGACTGACGCCCCGGCCCCGATGCCGCCCGGCCCCCGCCGCCCGGCCGCACGTGGCCTGCCCCGCTCGGCTCGCCCGTACCGTACGGGTCGTGCTCGCCCGTACCGTACGGGCCCGGCCGGTCACGTCGTCCAGCGCGCGAGCGCCAGCACCGCGTCGAGCGTGTCGGCGTCCCGCGCGTGCTTGTCCTCCCGGTAGCGCAGCACCCGCGCGAACCGCAGCGTGACCCCGGCCGGGTAGCGGCTGGAGCGCTGGAGGCCGTCGAAGGCGACCTCCACCACCAGCTCCGGCCGCACCCGCACGCCCCACGGCTCCTCGCCGACCGCGATGCGCCGCAGGGCCGCCGTCTGCCACTCCAGCAGGGCGTCGGTCAGGCCCTTGAAGGTCTTCCCGAGCATCGCGAACGAGCCGTCCCGGGCCCGCGCGCCCAGGTGCAGGTTGGACAGCCGGCCGGTGCGGCGGCCGTGGCCCCACTCGGCGGCCAGGACCACCAGGTCCAGGGTGTGCACGGGTTTGACCTTCAGCCAGGCGGCGCCGCGGCGGCCCGCGCTGTACGGGGCGTCCAGCGCCTTGGCGACCACGCCCTCGTGGCCGCGGCGCAGCACCTCGGCGGCGAAGTCCCGCGCGGCCTGCCGGGCCGCCGGGTCGGCCGGGTCGGCGGCCACCACGCGGCGCACCCGCCGGGGCTCGGGCGTGACGCGGGCCAGTTCGGCGTGGCGGCCGGCGGTGGACGCGGCGAGCAGGTCGCGGCCGTCGACGGCGAGGAGGTCGAAGAAGACCGGCATCAGCGGCAGCCGGCCGTGCGCGCCCGCCACGTCCAGGCGGGAGCCGACGCGGCCGGAGACCTCCTGGAAGGGCCGCGGGTAGCCGTCCGGGCCGAGGGCGATGACCTCGCCGTCGAGCACCGCGTGGGAGACGGCCAGTTCGCGGGCGGCGGCGGTGACCTCCGGCAGGCGTTCGGTGATGTCGTCCAGGGTGCGCGTGTAGATCCGTACGGTGTCGCCGTCGCGGTGCACCTGCACGCGGATGCCGTCCAGCTTCTCCTCCACCGCGCACGGGCCGAGCCGGTCCAGGGCGTCGTCCACGTCCTTCGCGGTCTGCGCGAGCATCGGCAGGACGGGCCGGCCGACCTCCAGCCGGACGTCGGCCAGCGCGGCCGGGCCGCGGGCCAGCAGGGCGCGGGCGACCTCGCCGAGGGAGCCGCCGAGCATCACCGCCCGGCGCACGTCGGCCGCCTCGGCGCCCACGGCGGCGGCCAGGGCCTCGACGGCGAGGGCGTCGAGCGCGCCCTGCCGCAGCTCGCCGACGAGCAGGCGGCGCAGGAAGTCCTGTTCCTCGGCGGTGGCGGCGGCCAGCAGGTCGGCCAGCAGGCGGGCGCGGGCCGAGGCCGCGCCCTTGCCGGACACCGCGGCGATCCGGTCCAGGGCCTGGTGCACGTCCGCGACGGTCAGCCGGGGCTCGGCGGCGGGCTCGGGCAGGTCGCGCAGTGCCCGCCAGCCCACGCCGGTACGCCGCTGCGGCAGGCGGCCCGCGAGGTAGGTGACGACGACGGGCGCCTCGTCGGGCTCGGTGGCGGCCAGCAGCTCGGCGAGGGCGGCGGTCTTCGCCGAGCGGGCGGCGGTGGCCGCCACCTCCCGGGACGTACGGGCCAGGCGGCTGAGCAGCATGGTCCCAGCGTCACCCCGGGCGGGCGGCGGCGCACGCCCTGACGCCGGTCCGGCACGGTCAGCCCGTGTGGACCGGGCAGCCGACGGCCGGGCCGGGGTCGCCCGACTCGTCCTGCTCGCCCGCGCGGGCGGCCGGGACCGTCTCGGCGGGCGCCTTGACCTGCGCCTCGGTCCGCGCGGGCGCAACCCTCTCGGCGGGTGCTTCGGCCTGCGCGGGCGCGGCGGGCGTGCGGCGGGTGAGGGTGAGCGTGAAGCCCTCCGGCATGAGCGTCAGCCGCTCGGCGACCTTCAGCTGGTATCCGGCGTGGTCGTGCAGGTCGTACCGCCGCAGCAGCAGGCCGAGCACCAGCGTGGCCTCGTGCAGCGCGAACTGCCGCCCGATGCACGCGCGCTCGCCGGTGCCGAACGGCTTGAACACGTGCCCGGGCCGGGCGCGCACCCGCTCGGGCAGGAACCGGTCGGGGTCGAAGGTCTCCACGTCCGGGCCCCACACCGGGTCCCGGTGCAGCGCGGTGACCAGCACCAGCGCGGACGCGCCCTTGAGCATCGGATACCGGCCGCCGAGCACGGTGTCCTGGCGGGCGGCGCGGGTGAAGGCGGGCGCGGTCGGCCACAGCCGCAGCGACTCGTCCAGCACGCGGCGTACGTACCGCAACTTGCTGACCTGCTCGTACGTCGGGTCGCCGGTGGGGCCCCAGACGCGGTCGACCTCCTCCTGGGCGCGGCGGCGTATCTCGGGGTGCCTGGCCAGGTAGTACAGGGCGAAGGACAGCGCGCCGGAGGTGGTCTCGTGCCCGGCGACCAGGAAGGTGATCACCTGGTGGCGTATGTTCACCAGGTCCAGCCGCTCGCCGGTGGCCGGCTGCGCGGTGTTGAGCATGAGGCCGAGCAGGTCGTCGGTGCTCGGGTCCTCCCGGGCCACGCGCTCGTTGATCACCTTGTCGACGGTCGCGTGCAGGAAGTCGCTGTGCTCGGAGAAGCTCTGCAGCACCCTGCGGCCGAGGTGGCGGCCGACGACCGGCAGCGCGGCGACGCGCATCTTCATGGCGGACTGCAGGCCGGTGACCATCGAGGTGACGAACGGGTGCGGCTCCTCGCGCTCGAAGGACCCGAAGTCGTATCCGAAACCGGTGTTGGCGATGGTCTCCAGCGTCAGCTTGGTGGTGTCGCCGCTGACGTCGACGGCCGTGCCCACCCGCGCGTGCTCGTCCCAGGAGCCCATCAGGCGGTGCGCCATGGCGAGCATCGTCGGGTGGTAGCGCCGCATGGAGGACTGGGTGAAGGCGGGCGCGAGGATGTCGTGCGCGCGCTGCCAGTTGGGCTCGTTGCTGTACGCGGTGAACAGGCCGTCGCCGCCCACCTTCCGCAGGGTCTGCACGGCCAGCGTCACGTACTTGAGGAAGCGCGTCTCGTCGCACAGCTCGCCCACCAGGTCGGCGCCGGAGACGAACACGATCTCCGTGCCGAACACCTTGCGCCGGAAGACCGGGCCCAGCTCGCGCGCCAGGCGGGTGGAGTCCTGCACCGGGGTGGCCAGCGACACGCCGAGCACGTCGCCGAGCACCGGGACCCGGCGCGGGGGGTGGGGGATGCGCGCCAGCTCCGGCCAGCGCTGGGCCGGGCTGAGACGGGTGGTGGCCATGGCGGTGCTCCCGGTCGACTCTGGCTGGATTCCCGCTGGACGCGCGGGCGCGTCCGTGTCGAAACACTTATTGAACTCGGTTCAGTAGACACTGTGCGCCGGGCTGCAAACCAGTGTCAAGTGATGTGCGAAGGAGCGTCGAGTAAGCTGTCGCCATGACCGGTGCGACCACGGACCGGCCAGGCGGAAGACGCGGCCGCAAGCGGCTGGACACCGAGCAGCGCCGGGAGCAGTTGCTGCGCATCGGTGCGGAGCTGTTCGCCGAGCGGCCGTACGACGACGTCTGGATCGAGCGGGTGGCCGAGCTGGCCGACGTCTCTCGCGGCCTCCTCTACCACTACTTTCCGACCAAGCGGGACTTCTTCGCCGAGGTCGTCCGCGCCGAGGGCCGGCGGCTGCTCGGCATGACCAGGACCGACCCGGCCCTGCCCCTGCGCGACCGGCTGACGTACGCCCTCGACGTCTACCTCACCTATGCCGAGGAGCACGCCCAGGGCTACCGCGCCTTCCACCGGGCGGCGGCGTCGGCCGACGACGAGATCAAGCAGATCTTCCAGGAGATCTTCACCGAGCAGGAGCGGCGCATCGTCGCCGCACTGGAGGCCCGCGCCGAGGCCGGGGGGACGCGGCCCTCGTCCGAGGGCCTGCGGATCGCCGTGCGCGGCTGGCTGTCCTTCGCGACCACCGTCTGCCTGGAGTGGCTGGAGCACCGGACCCTCACCCGGGACCAGGTGCGCGAGCTGTGCACGCACACGCTGCTGGGCGCGGTGAGCGCCGTACCGGCCCGGCCGGAGGGCTGACCGGGCCGGGTCCGCTGCCCGGGCCTCTCGGGCCTTACGGGCTTACGGGGCTTTCGGCGGCAGGCCCCTCGCGCGGCCCGCGCCTTCCCGGACCGTCGCCGCGATGCGTGCCTCGCCGGATGCGGGGCACCCGGTTCGGGCAAGGGTGCGGGCGCCCGCGGGCGCCGACCGGCCCGGGACGACTCGTCCGCACCTTCCAGGACTGCCTTCATCGGGACGGGGCGGGCGAAAGGCGGAAGCAATAACGAAAAGGGTGACTCATGGAGATATCCGGCATCATCAGCGCGATTGTCATCGGCGTCATCATCGGCGTCCTGGGCCGTCTCGTCGTCCCGGGCCGGCAGCACATCGGGGTCATGTGGACGATCCTGATCGGCATCGTGGCCGCCCTCATCGGCAGCGCCATCGCCCGCGGCCTCGATGTGGCCTCCACCAACGGAGTCGACTGGATCGAATGGCTCATCCAGATCGCCCTGGCCGCCCTCGGAGTCGCCGCGCTCGACCGCGGCAGGGGCGGCGGCCGACGCCGGCTGCTGCACCACTGACCGCGTACGGTCCGCGCCGGACCCCCGTCCCGTATGCGGTCGCGCGTACCGGACGGGCGGAGGCGAGCGGGCGGCGGCCCGCGCCGGACCCGTACGAGCGGAAGACACGTGCGGGGCCCCGCGACGACACGCGGGGCCCCGCACGCTGCCGTCTTCGCGGCCTGGGCCCTCGTCACCCGGAGCGGCCGGGGCCGGATCCGGGTCGGAGGCGGGACCGGCCGGGGGGTGCGGCAGTGCCTCGGAGCGGGGCCGCGGCAGGGTGGCGGTCCGCTCGGCCGAGACGCCGCCTCCGGCTCCAGCAGCCGGCGGCTGACCGGCGGGTTTCTCCCCGCGCGCCCGGCGTGCGGCGGGTCCCGCGCGCCCCTCGCCGCCCAGCGCCCTCCGCGGTGCCTTCCGGCCGCTCAGGGCGGGTGCCGGGTAAATGCTCGCCATTCCGGGGTGGGCGCGGGGTGTGCGGGGCTAGCATGCGTGCCCTACCCAGGCGACCGAGGAAGGGCGTGCGAGACGATGATGAGCGAACTGCGGGCGCTGTCACGGCGGATCGGCGGCGAGGTCGGCAGGTTCGGCACGGTGGGGGCGGTCGGGTGGCTGGTGGACACCGCGGTGTTCAACATCTGCCTGCACGTGCTGCATTTACCCACGGTCCGATCAGGTCTGATCTCGTCGGCGGTCGCCATCGCCACCACGTACCTCGGTAACCGGTACTGGACGTACCGGCACCGTCCCAAGGACCGGCGCACCCGGGAGATTTCGCTGTTCGTGCTGTTCAGCGGCGTCGGTTCGGTCATCCAGAACGGGGCTTTGGCCCTTTCGCACTACGGTTTCGATTTCACTTCGGCGCTCGCCGACAACCTCGCGAAGAATGTCGTCGGCCTGGGCCTGGGCACGCTCTTCCGGTTCTGGTGCTACCGCACCTGGGTTTTCCGGGCCCGGCCCGGCGGACAGGAGCCCGGACGGGAGGCGGTGGACGCCGCGGAGCGGATCCTCCAGGACGCCGGGCAGGACCCGGCCGCGGCCGACACGGGCGAGCCGCTGGGCCGCTGACGGCCCGTCCGGAGCGCGGGGGACCGTACGTGCCGAAGCGGTACGCCCCGGTACGGCACCCGGGGCGTACGGCCGGCGGGCCCCGGCGGCCGTACGTGCGGGCCGGGGCAGGGGCCGGGGGCGGTGGCGTGGGAGACCGGCCCCGGCCGGTGGTGCGGCAGGCGGCGCCTACGGCGTGACGCGGACGTAGGCGATGGCGATGGTCATGACGTCCGACATGGCGTGGTGCGTGTGGTACTCGCCGTCGATCTCGAAGTTCTCACCCTTGCGTATGGTGCCGAGGTCGTCCTTCGAGCACACGCTCATGGACTCGATGTGGCCCTCGAACGCGGGCCTGGTCCCGTAGCCGGCCTTCGACTCGCAGTAGACCTTCCCGGTCTCCTTGTTGCGGACCGTGGCGCCCGCGCCGCCGTCGTGCACGTGGCCGCCGACGGTCAGGATCTTCGCGTTGAAGGGCGACTTCCAGTCCTTGACGGTGTGCGACTCGCCCTCGGGCACGCTGTGCTGGGAGTTGGAGCAGGGGTTCGCGTCCAGCCAGACGGGCAGGGCCTCCTTCATGGGCTGCGCGCCGGCGGGCACGTACGTGGTGACGACGTCCACGTACACCTTCTGCTCCTCGGGCTTCATGTTCATCAGCTCGACCAGCATGCCCAGCAGGGGCAGCGGGCCGAACTTGACGCCGTAGCCCTCGGGCAGATGGCCGCCGGTGCGCTCGTTGCCGGAGGCGAAGATCCGGCGGCCGAGGAAGCTGTACTCCAGCGACTGCCCGTACCCGCAGGTCACGTCACCGGCGATGTGCGACAGGTCGGACAGCACCGCGTGGTGCAGCATGACACCGGTGTCGTAGTTGGCCTCGCTGCCGTCCTCGTAGGTGAGGTTCGAGTAGCTGGAGGTGACATAGCAGTTGGTGCACGGCGCCTTGACGCCCCGGATGACGCTGGTGTGCGTGCCGTGCATCGGGTCGTCGGGGCCGTGCATGACGTGCGGGCCGGACGGGGGCTAGTACACCCCCTCCACCACCGCCTCGTTGTCGAAGACGGCGACCGGCCCCACGTCGGCGACCGAGTCCCCCACCGCGCCCGGCAGCCCCGGCACGCGCAGCGCGAGGTCGCGTTCGAGGTTGTTCGGCAGCAGGCAGGACTTGCTGACGTGACTCATCACCACCTGGCCGAACTCCCCGTACTCCACCGGCTTGCCCGTCGCCGGGTCGATGACCGAGAAGGTGACGTACGGCTCCTGCGGGTCGAAGACGCACGGCTCGTCGTCGGCCAGGCCCAGCCGCTCGGTGGCGCCGCCGAGCATCATCGTGTTGCCGTACGTGCCGTACAGCCGCGAGTGCGGGAAGACCTCCGTGCGCAGCAGGTCGCGGGTGTCGGCGTCCATATGGGCGCCGCCCCACATCACACCGCGCACCTTCTGGCCGATCAGCTCGATCAGGTCGTCGTGCCGGGCGATCCGCTCCAGCAGCGGCGGAGTGGTCATCAGCACGCCGATGTCCTGGGTGCGCAGGATGGGGGCCGCCTGCTCGATGACGTGGTCGACGTAGGCCTCGGCCTCCTCGGTGCGGCCGGTGGCGAAGAGCTTCTTCACCCAGCGCGGGTCCATGTCGATCCGGAACATGATCCCGCCGTGCCGCTCCGCCGCCCGGCCGACCATTTCGCCGACCATATGGGGGCCGCTGGGCGCGATGGCGAGCCAGTCCAGGCCGCGCGGCACGCCGAGCGCGTCCAGGCCGGCGCTCAGGCCGCGGGTGAGCCGGTCCATCCAGTCGCTCAGGCACACCACCCGCTTGGGCGCGCCGGTGGTACCGCCGCTCTCGTAGACGCCGACGACCGGGGGATTCGGCCCGTACCCGCGCGGGATGAGATCACGCGCGGGCACCTCGCGCAACTCGGCGGTGACGTTGGGGAACAGCGTGAGGTCGGCGATCGTGCGCACGTCCGTACGCGGGTCGAAGGGCAGCGACGCGGCGCGCGCCAGCCAGAACGGAGAACCGGTGTCCGGGTTGAAGTGCCACTCCATGGCGGCCTGGACGAACGCGTCCGGGTCGGGCCGCTCGCCGTAGGGCAGGTCGAGGATCGTCAGATCGGGCCTGTCGGGCATGGAAGCTCCTCGCGGGGACGATTCGTGCGGGCCTGTGGGCGTACGGGGTGGTGCGCGCCGCCGGCGGGCGCGGCCGGCGGGGTGAGCCTGCCCGGCTAGGGCGTGTCTGGTGGATCAGGGTGGATCAGGGAGCGGCGTCCGGTGCTCCCCCAGCTACCGCTGGGAGGTACCCCCCGGATGCAAGGCGGAGGAGGAGAGCGCAGGGGGCACCTCCCGGCGGTAGCCGGGGGAGGCACTGCGTGCGACGACGACAACGCCGCACGGGGGCACCTCCCGGCGGTAGCCGGGGGCGGGGGCACCCCCAGCGGTAGCTGGGGGAGTGCCGGGCGTCGCGAGCCCGCCCTGATCCACCAGACACGCCCTAGCCGCGGATGACGGCCTTCGTGCGCATCAGGAACTCGCCCAGGTACGCGTCGTGCGGGATGCCCGGCGCGATCCAGTGAGTCGGGTGGTCGCCGACGTACAGGTTGCTGACCGACGGCTCGGCCAGCAGCTCGTCCAGCAGGTCCTCGTCCTGGGTGAGCGCGGTGAGGACGAGGGTGTCCCGCAGCGGCCGCACGCCGTCCGTACGCGACCAGGGCGCCACCCACACCAGCGGGAAGGACAGCTCGACGCCCGCCTGCGGCGCGTACGGGTCGTCCAGCTGGAAGACGGCCGGGCGCAGCGCGGCGCTGCCGTCGCCGAGGTCGTCCACCACGCCGTCCCCGCCCAGCCACGCCGTCACGCCCGCGCCGTCCTTGACCTGGCCGAGCACGAACTGCTCGAAGCCGCGCGCGGTCGGGAGCGGGTGCACCGGCAGGACGGCCCGCTCGTCCTGCGGGGGCAGGCTGGGCAGGGCGGCGAGCCGTTCGGCCAGGGCCCGCGCGAGCGGCGCCGGGTCGCCCTCCACGAAGACGGCGGTCGCGTTGACGCAGGCGGTGCCGCCGTGCCGGGCGACGGAGTCCACGACCACGTCGAGGTGGTCGCGCCAGTCGGTGTCGGCGGTGATGAGGATCTTGCTGCGGCCGGGGCCGTTGGGCAGCACGGTCGGGTCGGCGCCGTAGCGGTCCACGACCTCCTGGCCGCCGTAGACCATGCTCAGGTCGGCCGCGCGCAGGATCTCGCCCGCCGCGTCGTGGTCGGTGGGCAGCAGCACCACCTGGTCGTCGCCGAACCCGGCCGCGCGCAGCGCGCTCACCAGCCGGTACGGGGTCAGGGGCTCGCGCCGCGAGGGGCGCACGGCCACCCGGTAGCCCAGGGCCAGCGCCTCCAGCCACTGCGCGTGCACGGCCGGGTGGTTGCCCGCCGCGTGCACGGCGAAGACGTCGCCGCGCCGGCACCACACGGCGGTGCCCGTACGCGCGTGCGGATCGCGCCAGTCGGTGACCGCGCCGACCGGGCGGGCGGCCTGCGCGCTGCGGAACGCCTGCTCGGCGGCGAGCCGGATGGCCTCGACGGCGATGCGCACGTTGGCCAGCGGCGTGCCCGACATGCGGCAGACGGTGGCCTCGTACCGATCGGCGGTCATGCCGTCGACGGTGCCGGTCGCGAACAGCTCCCCGGCCCGCTTCAGCGCGGCGAGCCGGGCCTCCAGCGGCAGGGTGCGCGCGGCGCGCAGGGCGGACATGGCGCGGGTCACGAACAGCCGGGGGATGATGCTGAGTTCGGCGAGCGGGACGCCGGACACGTCGTTGACGGTGACGCGGGAGCGGGAGCGGTAGGGCCCCTTGGGGCCCAGTGCGTCCAAGCTGACCAGGCCTTCGGCGGGCTTTAACACGCTGTCTCCTTGTGCGCCGTGACCCGGTGGGGGCGGTCGAGGCGAAGAGCCGACAATAGGCGTGAGCTGGTGTTATATCAATATTTTCATGTGTGTCTGTCAAGGAACTCGGCCGCTGGAGTCCACCCCTCGGACAGCGGCGGAGCGCCGGGCGCCGGGGGCTGGGGCTGATGCGGCGGCAGCTCGCGGTGGGGCGGTGCGGGCTCGCGGTGCGGGGCGTCGCGGGTGTGTGGGTGTGGTGCAGGGGGCGTCGCGGGTGTGGTGCGAGGGCGTGCCGGGGTCGGTTCCGGGGGCGGGCCGCCGGGCCCGCCGCTGCGGGAGCGGGCGGCGTCCGGCGCCTGGGGCCCGGGGTGGTCGGTGGCCCGGTGACCTGCGGATACGGTCGGGCCGGGGGCGTTGTCAGCGGGTGCGCCTAGCCTGTGGGGAGTGAGCGAGGGAGGCCCTGATGAGTGATCGCAGGACGGCGGTGGCCGCGGCCGCGGACCGGGCGGCGGGCGACGCCGCGGGTGCGGCCGGTGCGGTCCGTGCGGCCGGGTCCGGCGGCGCCGTGGGGGTCGGTGCCGCCGGGTCCGGCGGCGCCGTCGCGGCCGGTCCGGTCGGTGCGGGGGGCGCGGGCGGCGGGGCCGGCTCCGGGCCGGGCGACCTGGGGGAGGGGGGCCTTGAGGCGCTGCTGGAGAGCCACCGGGTGGAGCTGACCGGGTACTGCTACCGGATGCTCGGCTCGGCGTTCGAGGCGGAGGACGCCGTGCAGGAGACGCTGGTGCGCGCGTGGCGGGGCTTCGCGGGCTTCGAGGGCCGGGCGGCCGTGCGGTCCTGGCTCTACCGCATCGCGACGAACGTCTGCCTGGACATGCTGCGCGGCCGCGGCCGCCGCGCCCACCCCATGGACCTCGCGTCCCCGGTGTCGGCCGACGCGCCGCTGCCCGAGGCGCTGCCCGAGGTCACCTGGATCTCGCCCGCCCCGGACGGCCGCGTGCTGCCGGAGGGCGGCGATCCGGCGGAGCTGGCGGTCGCGCGGGAGAGCGTCCGGCTGGCGTTCGTCGCCGCGCTCCAGCTCCTCGCGCCCCGGCAGCGCGCGGTGCTGATCCTGCGGGAGGTGCTGGCCTGGAAGGCGGCCGAGGTCGCCGAGCTGCTGGGCACCACGGTCGCGTCGGTCAACAGCGCCCTCCAGCGCGCGCGGGCGACCCTCGCCGCCCGGGGGACCGCGCTGGGGCCCGCCGCCGGGCCCACCGCAGGGCCCGCGCCGGACGCCACCCCGGCGGCGGCGCCGGTTTCCGGAAGCGCCGGGGTTTCCGGGACCGCCAGGGCTCGCGGGATCGCCGGGGCTCCCGGGGCGTCCGGGGCTTCCGCGGGCGGTCGGCGGGGTGCGGCCCGGGGCGGTGGCTCCCGCGGCGCGGCGGCGCTGGACGGGCCGTCCCGCGCGCTCCTCGACCGCTACGTGGACGCCTTCGAGGCGTACGACCTCGACGCGCTCACCGCGCTGCTCCGGGAGGACGCGGCGCTGACCATGCCGCCGTACGGGCTGTGGCTGCGCGGCCCGGAGGACATACGCGGCTGGCTGTCCGGGCCGGGCCACGAGTGCCGGGGGTCGCGGCTGGTGCCGGCGGCGGCGAACGGCACGGCCGCGTTCGGGCAGTACCGGCCCAGCGGCCCCGGCGGCCGCCACGAGCCGTGGTCGCTTCAGGTGGTGGAGGTGTCGGCGGACGGCCGGATCAGCGGCCTGCACGCGTTCCTGGACACGGCCCGGCTGTTCCCGCTGTTCGGCCTGCCGGACCGGCCGGACCGGCCGGACTGAGGCCCGGGCGGGGCGGCGCGGCGCGGGGGCTAGGCGGCGTGGCCGGGGGCGGAGTTCAGGGCCGCGTCCACCACCTCGTCCAGTTCGGCGTGCAGCTGGGTGCACTCCCGGACGGGGGCGTCGGTGGGGCAGCGCAGCAGGTGCACCAGGAGGTGCTGGGCCGCTCGCAGGTCCTCGATCTGCCGGGCGATCTTCTGGAGTGATTCGGCCAGCAGCTCCCGCCCGGCGGGATCGCGTACCGAGGGCCGGTCGCCGATCAGAGCGGCGGTGTCCGCCAGGCTCACCATGCCGCGCTGGTGCAGGTGCTGGATCAGCGCCAGCCGACGCAGCTCCGCCCGCCCGTAGTACCGCACGGTCCCGCGCCGCTCGGCGGGCGGCAGCAGGCCCATCTCGTCGTAGTAGCGCAGCGCCGAGACCCGCAGGCCGAAGCAGCGCGCGAGGTGGCTGATCGAGTACCGCTCGTCGTCGTCCATGGCGTCCCATTGTGCGCTCAAGTCGACTTGAGCGGCCAGTGTGGCGGGCCGGAGGGCCTGTCCGGGGGCCTGGAACGGGAGGTGTTCGGGCGATGGCGCGCTACGGCTACCGGCCCGCCGCCGTGGCCGCCGCCGCACCCGTACGGGCGGGCGCGGCGGGCGGGGAGCACTTCGTCGCGCCGGCGCGCCGGACCACCGGCGGCCCGTCGGCGCGCGCCGACGGCCAGGACGATACGGGCGGCGCGGGCGCGGCCCGGTCGGCCGGTGCGGACGGGGCCTGTCCGGGGCGTACGGGGGCGGCCCGGGTCCGTCACTGCGCCGAGGGAGCCTGA
This sequence comes from Streptomyces sp. B1866, assembly GCF_031932565.1. Taxonomy (NCBI): domain Bacteria; kingdom Bacillati; phylum Actinomycetota; class Actinomycetes; order Kitasatosporales; family Streptomycetaceae; genus Streptomyces; species Streptomyces sp. B1866. Next base: position 5,550 of record NZ_JAVSCF010000122.1, on the reverse strand, counting down.
CCGGAGCCGTCCGGGCCGTCCCCGGCGTCCGGGCCGTCCGGGCCGACTCCGGTGCCCCGGCCGTCCGCGCCGTCCGGCAGACCGTCGCCCAGCGCGGCGTCCGGGCCGTCGTCCGGGCCGTCGTCCGGGTCGGCGCCCGGGTCGGCGCCCGGGGTCTGCCGCATGCGGGCCAGGAACCGCTCGCGCTCCTCCGGATCCTCGATGTGCGCCGTGACGAGCTGGTATCCGGCCCGTTCGCACAGGTCCAGCACCTCGGCCTGGCTGATCAGCGGCTGGTCGAGCCAGGTCAGGACGACCTCCTCCACGTACGCCAGCCAGCCGAGCACCGACATGGTGAGCGCCGGGGTCTCCTCCGCGCCCGCCGACCTGAGGCCCGCGGTGATCCACTCGGCGAAGGTCGCGCGGGCCGAGCGGTGCAGCGTGCGCATGCCGCGCCCGCTGTCGATACGGGTGATGGCCTGGTAGACGGCCGGGTGCCGGGAGACGTACCCGACGAACGTCTCGGTGCCGGTGCGCAGCTGGTCGGCCGGGCTGAGCGCGGGGTCGGGGCGCAGGTGGCCGAGCAGTTCCTCGGCGACGGCCTGGATGACGGCGTACCGCAGCTTGCGCTGCGAGCCGAAGTAGTGGAACAGCAGCCCGGGGGAGACGCCCGCCTCGGCGGCCACGGCCTCGGCGGACACCTCGTCGATCGTCCGCCGCTCCAGGACGCGGCGGGCGGCGGCGAGGATCTGGCTGCGGCGGTCGGTCGGGGCGAGCCGCGAGGCGCGCGGGCCCCGCGCTCCGCCGCCGGTACGCGGCGTACGGGCGGCGGCACCGCGCGCGGGAGCGGCGGGCGCGGGGTGCTCGTCGGAATCCGGAGTGGGGACCATACGACGATCCTATTGACGTCGGCTCAATACGTCGTACTGTTGAGTATCACTCAATAAGGGCGGTGCCGATCCGGAGCCGACCGCCGCCCCGCCCCTGCCCCCTCCCCCGTGCCGCGAGGAGCCCTCCCATGCCGCGAGCCGACGAGCGAGACGAGCGCGCCCCCCGCGCCACGCGCCACGCGCGGGACGCCGACGCCGGCGCTCGTGGCGCCTCCGGCGCCCGTGACGCCTCCGGCGCCGCCGCCCCCGGTGACGGGCACACCGACCTCGTCCTCCAGCCGCGCGACGTGCACTTCGACTGGTCCCGGCTGCCCGCGCACTGGATACCGGGCGAGCCCATGGCCACCCACACCATCAACGTGCTGCACCTGCTGCTGCCCGAGGGCGAGCGCTGGTTCGTCCGGGTCTTCAAGCAGGCCGTGCCGCTGATCACCGACGACCGGCTGCGCGAGGACGTGCTCGGCTTCATCGGCCAGGAGGCGATCCACGCCGAGGCGCACCAGGGCGTGCTCGACCACTTCCGGGCGAGCGGCATCGACCCGCGGCCGTTCGTACGGCAGATGGAGTGGATCTTCCGCAGGGTGCTCGGCGACCGGCCGGAGCTGACGGGGGAGGGCCGACGGCAGCACCTGGTCGAGCGGGTGGCGGTGGTCGCGGCGATCGAGCACTTCACCGCGTTCCTCGGGGACTGGATCCTCGGCGCGGACGCGCTGGACCGGGCCGGGGCCGACCCGGTGATGCTGGACCTGCTGCGCTGGCACGGCGCGGAGGAGGTCGAGCACCGCAGCGTGGCCTTCGACCTGCTGGCGCACCTCGACCCCGGGTACGCGCGCCGCATCCGCACCATGGGCGTCGCCGGACTCGCGCTGTACTGGCTGTGGGCGCGCGGCGCGCGCTTCCTCATGGCCGCCGACCCGGCGCTGGGCGGGCGGTCCGGGCAGGGCAAGGCCACCTGGCGCGCCGCCGCCGAGGCCGCCCGCAAGGGGCTGCTGCCCAGCCCCACCAGCCTCGTGCGGTCCGGCTTCCGGTACGTCAGGCGCGGCTACCACCCGGCCCAGGAGGGCTCGACCCGGCGCGCCGTGGCCTACCTGGCGACCTCCCCGGCGGCGCGCGCGGCGGCCCACTGACCGCGCCCGCCTGACCGCGACCGCGCCCGCCCGGACGGCCGTCCCGCGCGGGCCGCCGAAAACCGCCCGCGGGCCGCGAATCCGCCCCGGCCCCGCCCCCGCCCCTCAGCCACCGCCCACCGTCGGCCCGGGGAACCCGGAGGCCCGCACAGCCCCTGCCCCTTCCGGACCCGGCCCGCCCGCCCCGCTCCAGACCACAAGGACCGTCCCATGAGCCGCCGCAGCCCCCTCGCTCCGCCGCCCGACCTGTACGGCAGGCCGCGCGGCGACCGCCTGATGCGGGCGTTGGCCGTCCTGAGCGACGCCTACGTACGGCTCGCCAGCCGTCCCAAGCACCCCTCCAGCCCGTCCAGCACGTCCCGCCCGAAGGGCCCCCGCCCCGAGGGCCCGGCCGCCGTCCCGCCCCCGGCCGCCGTCCCGCCCCCGGCCGCGGTCCCGGCCACGCGCGAGCTGGTCGTCGCCGCACGTACCGCCGAGGCCGACGGCGTGGTCGCGCTGCGCCTGGCGGCCCCGGACGGCGGCCCGCTCCCGGCCTGGCAGCCGGGCGCCCACCTCGACGTGACCCTGCCGTCCGGCCGCCGCCGCCAGTACTCGCTGTGCGGCGATCCGGCCGACCGTACGGGCTACCGGATCGCGGTGCGCCGCGTCGTACGCCCCGCCCCTGAAGCCGCCTCCGAAGCGGCCCCGGACGCCCGCCCCGAAGCCGCCCCCGAAGCCGCCCCCGAAGCCGCCCCCGAAGCCGCCCCCGGGAGCGCGCCCCGCGCGGGCGGCGCCTCCGCCGAGGTGCACGACGCGCTCCACGAGGGCACCCGGGTCACCGTCAGCGGCCCGCGCAACGCCTTCCCGTTCGCCGCCGAGCCCGCCGTCCTCTTCCTCGCGGGCGGCATCGGCATCACGCCGATACTGCCGATGGTCCACGAGGCCGTACGGCGCGGCCTGGACTGGCGGCTGGTGTACACCGGCCGCGGCCTGGCCTCGATGCCGTTCACGGACGAGCTGCGGCGGCTCGGCCGTGCCGAGTTCCTGCCGTACGACGAGCACGGCTTCCCCGACCCCGCCCGCCTGCTGGACCGGGCCCCGGCGGGCGGCGCCGTGTACGCCTGCGGCCCGGCCGCCCTGCTCGACGGGGTGCGCGCCGCGTTCGACGCGTGCCCCGCCGCCGCGCTGCACTTCGAGCGCTTCACGCCCGGGCCGGTGACCGACGGCCGCCCGTTCGAGCTGCGGCTGGCGCGCAGCGGCCGGGTGCTGCCGGTGCCCGCCGACCGCACCGCCCTGGACGTGCTGCGCGACGCCGTACCGCAGGTCGCGTACTCCTGCCGCCAGGGCTTCTGCGGCGTGTGCCGCCAGCGGGTGCTGTCCGGCGAGGCCGAGCACCGCGACCGCCGCCTGACCGACGAGGAGCGGGCGGCGGGCGAGGTGCTGGTGTGCGTATCCCGCGCCGCCGAGGGCTCGTGCCTGGAGCTGGACCTGTGACCGGCCCCGGCGCCGCCCCCGTCCGGACGGACCGCCCGCCCGCCCTCGCGCCCGTACCGTCCGCCCCGCCCGCGCGTACGGCCGCACCCCGGGCGCGTACGGCCGAACCCCGGGCCCGTACGGCCGCACCCCCGCACGGAACCAGCCCACCCACCCCACCCCCGCACGCCCACCGGAGGCGTAACCCATGACCACCGAGACCGCCGCCCGACGACCCGGCGGCACACCCCAGCAGCGCACCCCCGCCTTCCCCTACGACGCCGCCGACCTCGACCGCTTCCGGGAACTCCAGCAGCTCGCCTACCGCTGCGCCCAGCGCGTCGCGGACTGGCTGGAACCGGGCGTGACCGAGCGCCAGGCCGCCGCCCGGCTGCGCCGCGAGCTGACGGCGGAGGGTGTGCGGGACTTCTTCCACATCCCGTTCGCGTGGTTCGGGGACCGTACGGCCTTCCGGCACTTCAGGACGCCGCTCCAGTTCTTCGCCGGGCAGCGGGCGCTGGCGGAGGGCATGCCGTTCATCCTCGACTGCGCGCCCGTGGTCGACGGCTACACGGCCGACATCGGCTACTCCGGCAAGGTCGGCGAGAACCCCGTCTGGGACCGCATCGCCCTGGACCTGCGCGAGTACCGCGAGCTGATCGTGCGCGAGGTGCGCGCGGGCAAGCCGCTCAGCGAGATCTACGCGTCCGTCGACGCGCTCATCGCCCGGCACGGCTACGACAACCGGCACAAGGTCTACCCGGGCCGGGTCATCGGCCACCAGGTCACCCGCCTGAAGGCGTGGGGCCCGGCCGGGGTGACGGTGGCGGGCTTCGGCATCCGCACCCTCCAGACCCTCGGCCGCGAGCTGGTCGGCGAGCGGCTGCGCGGCCGCTCCCCGCTGTGGGCCGACGGCCGGTCGTCCCGGCACGCGCCCACCCCCGGCCTGTGGGCGGTGGAGCCGCACGTCGGATTCCGGGACGTGGGGCTGAAGTTCGAGGAGCTGCTGGTCGTCACCGAGGACGACGCGTACTGGCTGGACGACGACCTGCCGCACGTCCGCCGCTGGCAGGAGGCCGCCCGATGACCGCGCCCCGTGGGCACGAGGCCGTACGGCAGCGCACGGTCGTCTCCGGCGGCGTGCGGCTGGCCGTGTACGAGCAGGGCGACCCCGCCCGCCCCACCGTGCTGCTGGTGCACGGCTACCCCGACACCCACCACGTGTGGGACGACGTGGCGGCCGACCTGGCCGCCGACCACCACGTGGTGCGCTACGACGTGCGCGGCGCCGGGGCCTCCGGCGCGCCGAAGGCCCTGGCCGCCTACCGGCTGCCGCGGCTGGCCGACGACCTGTTCGCGGTGGCCGAGGCGGTCAGCCCGGACCGGCCGGTGCACGTCGGCGCGCACGACTGGGGGTCGATCCAGGCGTGGGAGGCCGTCACCGACCCGCGCGCCGCCGCGCGCATCGCCTCGTACACCACGATGTCCGGGCCCTGCCTGGACCACATCGGCCACTGGGCGCGCCGCCGCCTGGCCCGGCCCACGCCGCGCAACGTGCTGGCCCTGCTGCGGCAGACCGCCCGCTCCTGGTACATCGGCGCCTTCCACACGCCGCTGCTCGCGCCCCTGACCTGGCGGCTCGTCATCGCTCCCCGCTGGGGCCGGGTGCTTCAGACCGTCGAGCGGGTCACCCCGCGCCCCGGCCACCCCGGGCCGACGCTGGCCGCCGACGCGGTGCACGGCATCAGGCTGTACCGGGCCAACATGCTGCCCCGGCTGCTCAGCCCGCGCGAGCGGCCGACCGACGTGCCCGTACAGCTCGTCACCCTCGCCCACGACAACTACGTCAGCCCGGCCCTCAACGACGACCTGGAGCGCTGGGCGCCGCACCTGTGGCGGCGCACGCTGCGCGCGGGCCACTGGTCGGCGCTGCTGGAGAAAGGGGCCACCGTGGCCGCACTGATCAGGGAGTTCACCGAACACTTGGACGGCGCGCCCGGCGCGCCCGCCGCCCCCGCGCTCGCCCGCGCCGCCCGCCGCGACCCCGAGCCGGGCGCGCCGTTCGCCGGGCGGCTCGCCGTCGTCACCGGCGCGGGCAGCGG